>JAISDR010000042.1 GCA_031264645.1 Prevotellaceae bacterium
TCTCAAACAGAAAACGGTTTGCGCCCGTTTCCAGTTTTTCCTCCTGCGACCGGTCGCCCAGCCGAATCGTCGCCGATACCGGAGTACCGGAGTATTCCGCCTTCAGTTCGATTTTCTGCATCGATCCCCTGTCCGACCTGTACAGCGCCGGCAGTACGCGCGTTTCCAGTGTAAGGGAATCCGATTGTCCGCGGGCAATCAAGATAAACGAAAATGTCCACAGAATAAATAACAAATATCTCTTTAGAGTTTTCATAAAAATATCAATTAAAAATTATTTTTTATCAACAATAACCGCTGTTACAGCATCGCCGGTTACATTAACCGCTGTTCGCAGCATATCCAGAGGTCTGTCTATACCTATAATTAAAGCCAGACCTTCGGCTGGAATCCCAACCGAAGTCAGTACCATTGTCAGGATAACAAAGCTGCCTCCGGGGATTCCGGGAGTGCCTATTGAAGACAAAACAGTCAGACCGACAATGATAAACAACTGTGTGATGCTTAAATCAATCCCCAAAACCTGCGAGATGAAAAGAACAGCTATAGCCTGATAGCAACTTGTGCCGTCCATATTGACCGTAACGCCCACAGGCAAAACAAAAGAAGCCGTTTCCTGCGATACTTCCAGTTTTTTCTCGACAACGTCCATCGTTACGGGCAGGGTCGCGGCGCTGCTGCTGGTCGTAAATGCGAATAACTGAACGGGATACATGTCCTTAATAAACTTGCTCAGCTTGATTTTCGTGAAAAGGCGGAGCAGCAGGGGATAGAAACCGAAAATGAGAATGAATAAGGATCCCGTTACCGTTAAAGCGTAAACGCCAAGAGCGGAAAAGATGCTGACGTCGCCGTTAAAATCGGCAATCAGTCCTGCCATTAAAGCCGCCACTCCGTAAGGCGCTGCGTAAATAATGTAATCGACCATGCGGAGGATGATATCGTTAAGCCCGTCGAATAAAACAACAATCGGCTTGATTTTCGCCGGATTAATGGAAAGCGCGGCAATGCCAAAGAACAGTGCGAAAAATATTACCTGCAACATTCTCGAATTGTCGCCGGCAGCGTCGAAGATGTTGTTTGGAATGACGTCTTCCAGAAAGGTAAGCGGACCTTCTTCTTCCTTTGTTTCGGCGAGGAGCTTTTTGTCTTCGGCAAACGACTGGTATTCTTCCTGAATGTGGGATATCTGCGTTTTGTCAACCAGTTCCCCCGGCTTTACAAGCAGTCCCATCGCTACGCCCAGGAGTACGGCGATCAGCGTAGTGAACAGGTATATGGCGATTGTCTGTCCGCCCATGCGTGAAAAAGTAGCTATATCCTTCAATCCGATAACTCCCTTGACAAGAGAAATGAAGACCAGCGGAATAGCTATGAGCTGTAGTAAACGGATGAAAATCCGTCCCCAGGGATAAATCCAGTTCTGTATAAACTGTACGCCGTCGAATTGCAGCGCGATGATTCCGATAACAACGCCGGCAATCATTCCGGCAAGTATCTGCAGGTAAAGTGGAAAATGTTTGTGTTTGTTTATCTTTGACATGTTTTAAATAATTGCAGCAGTAACGAAAGCGACAATAGCCATGACGGTCATTGTCAGTATGTATGACGGGTTTCTCTGTAACCTGTTTCTTGCCCTGAAACTTTCAAAAAAACCTGTAGCAACCGGAATGAGAATGATAAGGATGCAGAACAGCGGCATGTAAACTGCGGCGTGCAGTCTCCCCGGCAAAACGCAAAGCACGGTAAGCGTCGAATATACGGCGGCTTTGATGTATGTGGCGATATGTATCAAAGCCAGATCGAAACCGCTGTAATCAAGAATCATTACCTCGTGTATCATTGTAAGTTCAAGATGCGTGCGGGGATCGTCCACCGGCACGCGTCCCGTTTCGACAAGCAGCATCAGGAAAAAGGCAAAAGCGGCAAGCAGTCCGGGAATGACTGCGCTCATGTTTGCCGTATCGAAAAAGCCGAATATTTCCGCGAAGGAATTGTGTCCGGTCAGCATGGCGAATGTTCCCGCGAGTACAAAGAACGCGGGTTCTGCCAGCATCCCGTACAAAGCCTCCCGCGAAGCTCCCATCCCCTCGAACGAGGAAGCCGTATCCAGGGCGCCCAGTATCATCGCAAAGCGGCTCAAAGCCATCAGGTATGCAAACAGAACGAAGTCGCCGTGGAAAGATATGAGCGTTCCGCATTTCCCGAAAGGCGTCATCAGCGAGGCTGTCAGTACCGCCGCCAAACTCACTGTCGGCGCAAGCTGAAATATTTTGCCGGAATCAAGGCTTATGACCTCGCCCTTGCGAAACAGCAATGCCAGGTTGTAGACCGGCTGCAGTATTTTCGGACCTTTCCGTCCGCTGAAAATGCTGCGCGTCCGTCCAAGAATGCCGTGAAATACGGCGGCAAAAGCAAGTATCAACAATATGGAGAGCATGGCTACGAAATCGTATCGAAACCGGTGTACGGAACAAGAGCTTTCGGCATGATTATTCCCCTGTCCGTCTGATTGTTTTCGAGCAGGGCGGCGACGATTCTGGGAAGCGCAAGCGAGCTTCCGTTCAGGGTATGCAGGATTTCCGTTTTCTTTTGCTGCGTCTTATATCTTAATTTCAGCCTGTTTGCCTGAAACGATTCGAAATTGGACACCGAACTTACTTCCAGCCAGCGCTCTTGAGCCGCCGAATAGACTTCGAAATCGTACGTCAGCGCCGAATGGAAACTGAGGTCGCCGCCGCACAGACGCAGAATCCGGTATGGCAATTCCAGCTTTTTAACGAGTTCTTCTACATGCGCTACCATTTCGTCCAGTGCATAGTACGACCGTGCGGGTGTGGTAATCTGCACGATTTCAACTTTGTCGAACTGATGCAGGCGGTTGAGACCTCTCACATCCTTTCCGTAAGAACCCGCTTCACGCCGGAAACAGGGCGTATATGCTGTCAGCTTGAGAGGAATATCGTTTGTATCAACTATTACATTCCTGTAAAGATTGGTTACCGGAACTTCCGCCGTCGGAATCAGATAGAAATCATCGGCGACAACGTGATACATTTGACCTTCCTTGTCGGGCAACTGACCCGTCCCGAAACCGGAATCCGCATTGATCATCAGGGGCGGCTGCACTTCGGTATAGCCTCTTTCGATGTTGTGATCGAGGAACATCGAAATCAGCGCGCGCTGCAGTTTCGCTCCCTTTCCCATGTATACGGGAAATCCCGCACCTGTAAGTTTATTGCCCGCCTCGAAATCAATAAGCCCGTATTTTGCCGCAAGTTCCCAGTGAGGATGTTTGGGATTCAGTTCGGGTATCGTTCCCGATTCTTTCACAACGAGATTGTCTTCAGCCGATTTGCCCGCGGGAACGGATTCGTGCGGAAGGTTCGGCAACAGGATAAGTTTGTCGTACACCTGTTTTTCCAGAAGGGCGACTTCTGCTTCGAGTTCTTCCGATTTCGTTTTGAACTTTGCCGATTCTTCAGCGGCATTCTGTTTAACGGTTTCGGCTTCTTCGTGTTTGCCTTCCTTCTTCAAAATCCCGATACGTGCGCCGGCGTCTTTGGCTACACGGTTCTGTTCGGCGAAAAGAGCCTCAAGCTCAATCTGTTTTTTCCTGCGCGTTCCTTCTGTAACGATAATCTCATCTACAATACCCGCGGCGTCGAAACCTTTCACTGTCAATCGGGAAACAACATAATCCCTGTTATTTTCTATAGTCTTAACATTAAGCATAATCCTAATTTTTTTGAGCGTCAAAAGTAGTAATTTATTTTTAAACAGATGTTTTTACTGAAATTTACTGCCTTTGCACTGTCGTTTTAATGCAGGCGCATAGCCGGTAACACATCAAAACTTAATCAGCAGTTCTACGGTAAACTTGTCAAACATTCCCTTGTCCGACCTTTCGAAATACGCGCTGTAACAGGGATTCTCCCTCATTCCGGATTCATTTCTCTTCATGAAATATTCATAATTAAAACGCAGTTCCGCGTCCATATAACTTACGTCCAGACCGATATTCAGACCTGCCGTTATAGACGCCAAGGTGCGCGGTCAGGGGGACGCCCGTGATTTTGTAATCGAGCTGGAAGCCAATGTCGCGCACATCGGGATTGACGAACTTTGCAACAAAGCTGCGGTTGGCAAACATATTGTAATATTGAGAAACAACGTAATTCTCGCTGAATCGTACGATAAACTGTCCGAG
>JAISDR010000077.1 GCA_031264645.1 Prevotellaceae bacterium
GTCGGCGGTAAACTGGCTGTTTCTTTTGCGGGCAATTTCCAGACTGAGTATGCTTTCCTCTATTTCCAGAATTTTACTGCACTTTTGTATATATACGTTGCGCGTTATCAGGTCGGGGATAACCGCAATGGAATTTACTATTTCGTGGATAACTTCCGCCTTTTTAATCGGGTCGTTGACGCCTTCGTTCAGCAGGTTGACCTTGAATGAAAGGAAATCCTGTTCGGCAGAATCAAGGAACTGACGGAGTTCTTCGGCATTATGTTTACGGGCGAATGAATCGGGGTCTTCTCCGTCGGGAAGCAGGACAATCTTGATTTTCAGCCCGTGCTTGAGCAGCATGTCAATCCCTCTGATCGAAGCCTTTATTCCGGCGGCGTCTCCGTCGAACAGCACCGTTACATTCTCGGTAAACCGCGATATCAGCTTAATCTGTTCTTCCGTCAGCGAAGTTCCGGACGAAGCCACAACATTCTCTATCCCCGACGAAAACAGCGATATCACGTCGGTGTATCCTTCGACCAGATAGCACTTGTCGAGCTTGCTGATTGCCTGTTTCGAGAAATATATCCCGTACAGGACATTTCTTTTCAGATAGATGTCGGAATCGGGAGAGTTAAGGTATTTTGCCGTTTTTTTGTCGGTTTTCAGAATCCTGCCCCCGAAAGCGATGACGCGCCCGCTGAGCGAATGAATCGGGAAGATTACCCGCCCGCTGAACCGGTCGTACAGCGAACCCTCGTCCCGCTTTATCGACAAGCCCGTCTTCACAAGAAATTCTTCCTTATATCCCGCCTTGACGGCAGCTTCGGAAAGGGCGGTACGTTTTGCGGGACTGTATCCGAGCTGGAACTTGTCTATGATTTTTTTCGACAGTCCCCGTTCCCTGAAATACGAAAGTCCGACAGCCTTGCCTTCCTCGGTATTGTTCAGCGTTTCGGAGAAAAAAGTATTGGCGAAACTCGATACAATCAGCATGCTTTCGCGGTCGTTGTTACGGATAATTTCTTCCTGCGACTGCTCCTTTTCCTTTACCTCTATGCCGTATTTCTTACCAAGATACTTGATTGCCTCGATATACGAGAGCCGCTCGTGTTCCATGACAAAGCTAATGGCATTGCCCGCCTTGCTGCAGCCGAAACACTTGAAAAGTCCTTTTGCGGGAGAAACTACAAACGAAGGCGTTTTTTCGTCGTGAAAGGGACAGCGTGCTATGAAATTGACGCCGCGACGGCGCAGCGTAACGAAATCGCTAATGACGTCGACAATATCGGCGGCATTGATTATCCTCTCTATCGTTTGATGTTCAATCATTGATTGTCACGATTTCTCCCGGACCAGCTTTACAAAATCGTCGAAAAGGAAATCGGCGTCCGTAGCTCCGCTTGCAGCTTCGGGATGAAACTGCGCCGAGAAAAACGGCTTTGTCCTGTGTCTGATTCCTTCATTCGAACCGTCGTTCATATTGACAAAGAACTCTTCCCAGTCGCTTCCCAATCCCGAAGGATCAACCGCATAGCCATGATTTTGAGCAGTTATCAGGCACCTGTCGGTTCCGACCATGCGCACAGGCTGGTTATGGCTTCTGTGTCCGTATTTCAGCTTGTATGTTTTTGCGCCTGCCGCCATCGACAGGAGCTGGTTGCCCATGCATATCCCAAAAATGGGCTTGTCGCCGGCGAGCGCTTTTTTAAGGCGTTCTATGGTTATGCTGCAGTGGGCGGGATCGCCGGGACCGTTGGAAATGAACAGTCCGTCATACTCGATATCGGAAAAGTCGCAGTCCCATGGAACTCTTATCACTTCGAGACCGCGTCTCAGCAGACACCGTATTATATTGTGCTTCACACCGCAGTCAATCAGCACTACACGTTTGTCGCCCGCGCCGTAATGTATCGTTTCCCTGCAGCTTGCCAGGGCTACCTGATTTTCCGTCGAAGGATCGTACAGTTCGGATTTGTCGTCGGGATTGTCGGTGATCATTCCTTTCATCGAGCCTTTTTCCCTGAGTATCTTGGTCAGCTCGCGGGTATCGACGCCCTGAATTGCAGGTATTCCGTACTTCTCGAGCCAGTCGTGAAGGCTTTGTTTCGAGTTCCAGTGGCTGTGTTCGTCCGAATAGTCGGATACAACCAGACCGGAAATCTGTATTTTCTCCGATTCGAAGAAAAGAGACAGATTTCCGCTCATCGAATCTTCCGGAACTCCGTAATTGCCGATCAGGGGGTATGTTGTAACGAGAATTTGCCCGAGATACGAGGGATCAGTAAGGCTTTCGGGATACCCAACCATAGCAGTGTTGAAAACGACTTCCCCCGAGGCGAAAATATCTTTGCCAAAGGACGTTCCGGCAAATTTTGTTCCATCTTCCAGAACAAGGTAAACAGGCTTATTTTTTTGCATAATCCATTAAAAAAACGCCGCAAATCTACGGAAAAAGTTTCAAAATGGAAAAAAGAGCGGGTTTGGGTCTCATCAAGAGGGTAGAGACGGGTAACCCGCTTGTAACAAAAATGGACAGCAGATTGATTTGACAATTATTTGCACATTTCAAAAGAATCATGTAAGTTTGCGCGGTGGAGTAGTTTGTTTTTTTATAGAAACTCCTTAATTATCAGTTATTGATTAAAAATTTAGTTATGAATAAATTTACGTTTTTACTGGCAATTGCGTCTTTATTATGTTTCACTAATGGAGTGGAAGCGCAGAAAGTTGAAGAATTATTCAACGGAAAAGATTTGTCAGAATGGAATTTTGTAGTTGAGAAAAATTCCAAGCCTGCCGGTCAGGTATTTTCTGTACGTGACAGCCTCATCCATATCAAGGGTACGCTCGGATACATGTACACCAAAAAGAAATACAGTAATTATGTTTTGCGTGTTGAATGGCGCTGGCCTGTTGAGGCTACCAATAGCGGCATATTTGTACTGATTGAGGATCCGAAAAATCCGTTCCCGAACTGTATCGAATGTCAGCTGGGAGCCGGTAATGCAGGAGATTTGGTAATGCTCGGCGGTTCGAATCTCAACGAATACAAAACCCCTCCGGAAGGACGCCCTGCCTTTCCCAAGTTAAACAAGACCAATCCCTCAAGCGAAAAACCTGTGGGCGAATGGAATCATGCAATCATATTTGTTCAGGACGGGGTAATAAATGTGCTGATCAACGGAGTACATCAGAATACTGCAAGCAGCAAAGTAAAATCCGGATACATAGGATTGCAAAGCGAAGGCAAAGACATTCAATTTAAAAACATAACGGTTACTGATTTATAATCACTTTTAGAATGAAAAAAAATTTATTTATATTCCTTTCCTTTTTAATAAGTTCCAGTTTGTATTGCCAGAATATCGGATTTCAGGAAATTAAATCTATAAAAGTAGATAATCTCTCTGATGATCAGGTTAGAAATTTCGTAAACCAGGTGACAAAAGACGGTTATACTATAGAACAAATAGAAGAACAGGCTTTACAAAATGACATGTCTCCTGCGGAATGGAGGAAATTGAAAGGACGAATCGAAAACCTGACCGCTTCGAGCAAGCGTGATGACTATGTAACTTCGGCGTCCACTTCGCGAAGCGCCCAGCAGCAGGCAAATTATTACAGCGTTGAAACAAATGACGGAACAAGAATATACGGTTCGTCGCTGTTCAACACTTCAAATCTGACATTTGAGCCGAATCTCAGGCTTCCGACTCCTGAAAATTACGTGCTTGGGCCAGACGACGAACTGATGGTAAATGTATTTGGATTTAACGAAGACAACTATCGTCTGTCCGTTTCTCCCGAAGGAACGATACATATACGCCAAATCGGACTTGTTCATATTAGCGGATTGACAATTGAGCAGGCAAGAAAATTGATAACAGGCAAACTGTCTTTGATTTATAATGCCATTAACAATGATAAAACTTTTGTGAGCGTTACTTTGGCAAATATTCGCACTATAAAAGTTCTTGTTGTAGGCGAGGCTACCAAGCCGGGGACATTTAATGTATCTTCCGTGTCTTCTGTTTTCAATACTTTGAGCGTTTGCGGAGGACCTAACAGAAACGGTTCTTTCAGGGAAATTAAAGTAATACGGAATAATAAAACTATAGCTGTTGTCGATATTTACGATTTTCTCCTGACCGGAGAATTGAAAAACAATATACAGCTTCAGGATCAGGACGTCATTAAAATAGACCCGTATAAGAAGAGAATCGAATTGAAGGGCGAATTAAAAAATACCGGATATTTTGAGGCAATAGATGGAGAATCTTTTCAGGATATAACGAATTATGCCGGAGGATTTACCTCTAATGCATACAAGGACAGGGTATCCGTATTCAGAAATACGGAAAAGGAAAAGAAAGTGGAAGACGTCGCTTTCAATAACTTCAGTTCTTTTACGGTAGAAGACGGAGACGTGTTTGAGGTAAGTCCCCTGCTTGAACGTTTCGAAAACAGGGTACAGATACAGGGAGCGGTTTTCCGTCCCGGAACATACGCCCTGTCCAGGGACATGAGCTTGAAACATCTCATCGAAAAAGCTGACGGACTCAGAGAAGACGCTTTTCTTCACAGAGGTACGATTGTTCGCGAAAAGGAAAACAAGGAAACGGAAATGCTGTCTTTCAACGTAAACGCCGTGATTTCGGGAGAATCGGATCTTCTCCTTAAAAAGGAAGATATAGTAACAATTGCATCTGCCATAGAAATGCGGGAAGTGAGGAAAGTATTCATTTATGGAGAAGTGAAAAATGCCGGAGAATATGATCATCACGAAAATATGACTTTGCAGGATCTGATTTTCGCTGCCGGAGGCGTTAAAGACGACGCCGAATTGAGAAATATCGAAATATACAGGCTTGAAACGGATCCGGATGTTTTAAGAGCAGGCAGTCAGATAGCTAAACAGCATACTATCACTATCAACAAGAATCTCGACGGACTGGATTTTACTATGGAACCTCACGATATTGCTATCATCAGACCGCTTTCCGGATATACCAGCATTAAGAAAGTTGTGATTGAAGGAGAAGTTCTTTTCCCTGGAAACTATGTACTTACTTCAAACCAGGAAAGAATATCGGATGTAATAAAAAAAGCCGGGGGATTAAAAGCGTATGCTTATCCGGAAGGCGCATTCATGATACGGAAAACAGCCATTTCCATTGCCAGGGAAAGAATAGAGCAGAATGTGCTGAAAAATACTTCGAAGGAATTGGTGGACTCGGCGAATTTCTCTCAAAATGACGGTATTGTCGGGATAAGACTGGATGAAATTTTGAAAAAACCGGGTTCCGAATGGGATTTATATTTGGAAGACGGGGATATTCTCAGTATTCCCAAAGAGTTGCAGACTGTACAGGTACAGGGTAAGGTACTCCTGCCTTCTCTTGTCAGGTACAATGAAAACCGGTCTTTTAAGTATTATATCAATCGTTCGGGAGGTTTTTCCCCAGACGCATTAAAACGGAAATCGTATGTCATTTATGCCAATGGAGAAACACAGGCTACAAGGCAAGTCCTGTTTTTCCGCAATTATCCGGAGATCAAGCCG
>JAISDR010000114.1 GCA_031264645.1 Prevotellaceae bacterium
TCCGTTTCCGGATCTGTTTCAGCTGCTTCCGTTTCCGGTTCAACAATTGTTTCTTCAACAAAAGTTTCATTTTCCGACTCGTTTCCGAGTACTTCTTTTTCGTTTAAATTCTCTTCGTCAAGAGTTCCGTTTTGTTCTTTACTCATCTAATTAATCTAAAAATTAATGGGTTAGACATTATGTTGTTTATAAAATTACGGCGCAAAGATATAAAATATCTGTAAAACAAATGATATTTTTGCGTAAACGGTACTTATTTTGGAAAAATATGTACTTTTACGCCTTGAAATTTTGAATATAATTTTAATTGATATGGAAAATATACCACTCGCCGAACGGCTGAGACCGAAAACACTGGATGAATACATCGGACAGAAACATCTTGTCGGAAAGGGTGCGATTCTTCGAAATATGATAGAGTCCGACAACATTTCGTCGTTCATACTCTGGGGACCTCCGGGCGTGGGGAAAACTACGCTGGCGCAGATTATTGCAAACAAACAGAACCGCTCGTTTTTCAGTCTCAGCGCCATCAATTCGGGCGTGAAGGATATACGCGACGTTATCGAATCGGCGAAAAAGCAAAAGTTCTTTTCTACGCCCAGCCCGATTCTTTTCATTGACGAAATCCACCGGTTCAGCAAGTCCCAGCAGGATTCTCTGCTTGGCGCAGTCGAAAAAGGGATTGTCATACTTATCGGCGCGACAACCGAAAATCCTTCCTTTGAGGTGATCACGCCTTTGCTTTCACGTTCGCAGGTTTATGTATTGAAATCTTTGGACAGGGAAGATCTGGAAATCCTCCTTAACAGAGCAATCACGGAAGACGTTTATCTGAAAAAGAAACAGTTCCGGATAGAGGAAATCGAGGCGCTGTTTCGCTTTTCGGGAGGAGACGCCCGTAAACTGCTGAACATTCTCGACATGGTGGTGAAGGTTGCCGGAGATTCCGATACCATCGTGATTAACAATGACAATATCACCAAAATCCTGCAGGAAAACATCGCTCTCTACGATAAAAACGGCGAACAGCACTATGACATTATTTCGGCTTTCATCAAGTCGGTGAGGGGAAGCGACCCCAACGCCGCCGTCTACTGGCTGGCGCGGATGATCGAAGGAGGCGAAGACCCCCTGTTCATTGCCCGCAGACTGGTCATCCTTGCGTCCGAGGATATCGGGATGGCAAACCCCAACGCCCTCCTGCTCACAAACGCATGTTTCGACGCCCTCGGCAAGATAGGCATGCCCGAAGGTCGCATAATCCTCGCGGAAGCAACGGTATATCTCGCAACTTCGCCCAAGAGCAACGCCTCGTACATGGCTGTAGAAACCGCCATCAGCGCCGTGAAGCAGACCGGCGACCTGCCCGTCCCTCTGCATTTGCGCAACGCTCCTACAAAATTGATGAAACAGCTGGATTACGGTAAAAATTATAAGTATGCACACTCTTTTCAGGGAAATTTTGTCGACCTGGAGTTCCTGCCCGAACAGATTTCGGGAAGCAAATTCTATCAGCCGGGAAACAATCCGCGGGAAGCCGAAATATTGAAAAAGCTGCAGTCTCTCTGGAAAAAATACGATTATTAATGTATAAAAAATTAAGTATATGACAAAAAAAATGATTCTGTTAAGTATTGCAATGATATTCGCGAGTGGAATATCGGCGCAGGATTCTCCCGAATGGGCGAAAGATTTGATAATATGCGAAATTGCGACGCGCGGGTTTACGTCTCCAAACGGACCCGGGAGCGGAACGTTCGAGAGCGCGCGGGAGAAACTGCCGTATCTCCAAAAGCTGGGAATTACCGGCATCTGGCTGACAGGTACAAACCTCGGCGACGCGAAACATTTCTACAACATCTGGACGCAGTATGCCTGCGTCGACCCGTCGAAACTTGATCCGGCGCTGGGTACGTCCGGGGACTTTAAAGCGCTTATCGACGATGCGCATCAGCGGGGTATCAGGATATTCATGGACGTAATCACGCATGGAGTGATGAACGACAGTCCCCTGATTAAAGAACATCCCGAATGGTTCAGCGGAGGCTCGTGGGGAATGACCGACTTCGACTGGTACGGCAAGCATAAAGACTTGGACGAATGGTGGGTTAAAACTTTTACGGACTGGGTAACGGAATACGGCGTGGACGGCTATCGTCTGGACGTAAATATCTACCGTCCCGACCTGTGGAAGCAGATCAAGCAAAACGCAGCCGCGGCAGGACATCCAATCGTGGTTTTCAACGAGGCATGGGTGCACAGCGAGGGAGCCGGCGACTTTCTGCAGCGCATGACAACACTGTCCGACCAGCGAAAAGGCCCGGATATGAATGTCGTACTCCATCGCAACGTGGCGAAACATTACCGGGAGTTCGACTATTTCCGCATTGTTGAAGTAAGTATTCAATATATGGACAGGAGCCGGGATTACGGCTATCTTGACGTGAAACCATTTTTAGACGCCGCCATTTCCGGACATTACGATTCCAGTCCCAGGGGAGCGCTGAAACTGACTCTGCTCAATTCGCCCGCCCAGCCGACGCCCGAAAAACAGGAAAGCCAGCGTCTGCTCGTCGAAGGCGTCAATCCCGAAAAGGTAATCAAAAATATCAGTATCAGACCGCTCGGCTGGACTTTACGCTACAACTACGGCGTCAACGGTTCGCTCCTCTCAGGACTGACCGGCAGCGCTCGCTACGAAATGGAAATAAGGCCTTTCGTCCCCGACCGGCTGCTCTATTCCACCCAGCTCTCCAGTCACGACGACGGCTGGGAGGGTTCTCCGCTGGACAAAAATCCTTACGTGGCGGAAGGAAGCCGTTCGATGTTCGGCTACAGTTTTCTCTTCACTCCGTCGATTCCGCTGTTCATGAGCGGCGAAGAATTTAATGCCGATTATGTTCCCCTGCCGACACATACGCCCGATCTCTGGGGTAAAGGCGAACAGGGAAAGGGCAGATGGCTCTACGCTTCGATGATAGACTGGGAACAGCTCAAGCAGCCTGCCAAAAAAGACATGCTCGACGATGTAAGCCGGATGATTGCAATACGCAAAGCCGAAATCGAGCTTTTCCGTCCGCTCACTTCCGACAAAAAGCCGCCGCTGAAAGAAGTTCCATTGCAGACGACAGACGTCGACAAAGACAGCATACCGGCGCCGTACATGCTGTATAACGGGCACAAAGCCATCGTCGTATGCGGCAATACAAGCGACAGGACTGTCAAGGGTGTCCTGAATATTTCGCTGGCAGGCACGCCTCTCGAAAATGCGACAGCGCTCCAAATCACCGACCTCTGGAACGGAAGCAGGACGAAACGGATAAAAGCGGATAATTTGCTGAAATATCCCGTCGTCATGAAACCCGACAAAAGTAAACGCGGTGGAATAGCTGTACTGAAAATCGAAGCAGTTAATAATTAACAATTATGTTTCGGCAAAAGAAGGCGAACATGATGTTAATGACTTGAAAAACGGCGATATTGAAAAAAATGTTTGAATTTGCAAAATAAGTATTACTTTTGGTCTCAATTAAGTTAAATATACATATAATAAGTTAATAACTATGACGAATAAAAATGAAATTAGCAGGCGGAAGTTTTTAAGTTATTCCGCACTCGGATTGGCAGGTTTGACAATCCTTCCAAGCTGGAAATTAGCAGGAGCATATGTGCCTCCGAGCGACAGGATTGTTGTCGGTTTTATTGGACTGGGACAACAGGGTCTGTCCGATTTTCACAGTTTCGCAAGATGCCAGGGCGTACAGGTCGTTGCAGGCTGTGATGTGGATTCAATTAAGCGCGAGCGCTTTAAAAGACGGGTGGAAGAATGGCAGAAGAAAAGCAATATTCCGCAACGTTGCGATGTGTATGAATTTTACGAAGACTTGCTCGACCGCAAGGACATTGACGTCGTTTCCATTGCCACGCCCGACTATTGGCACGCATTAACGACGATTCATGCCTGTCAGGCTAAAAAGGATGTGTATGTGCAAAAGCCGCTGGCATACACTATAACGGAGGGGCTTGACATGCTTAAAGCTGTTCGCAGCAACGGACGTGTTCTACAGGTCGGCAGCCAGCAACGTTCGGGCAAGGAATTTCAGCAGGCGATTTCGATAGTACGAAGCGGTGGAATAGGACATATTGAGACCATTTACGCCAAAGTTGGCGATCCTCCAAGGCCTCTGAATCTTCCGGAACAGCCGATTCCCGCTTCCCTGAACTGGAATCAGTGGCTGGGTCCGTTAAACGATCCGAAGATACATTACCATCCCGATCTCTGTCCTCCCGTTACACTGGAACCTGACAAAAACGAACAGCTGTGGGGTGCATGGCGGTGGTACTGCGAAACTGGAAACGGATATACTGCCGACTGGGGAGCGCACATGTTCGACATCGCTCAGGCAGCAATAGGCATGGACGGCTCGGGTCCAAGCGAATTTATTCCAAAAGGATACAACGGAGCAGAATACCTTACGATGAAATATCTGAACGGAATAGTGATGACCGAACAGCCGTTTAAGAAAGATGGCGGAAACGGCATTTGCTTCAACGGCAGCAAAGGATGGTTAAGAGTAGCGCGGGGATATATCGAATGTTCCGATCCGTCGCTGATAGAAAAGGAAGAAAAGAAAATCGCAGCAGGTCAATACGAAGTCAGTACTCCACACAAACAGAATTTTATTGATGCCGTACGTTCGCGTAAAAATCCTGTCGCTCCGGTAGAAGTCGGTTGCAGTACCAATACTCTGTGCTGCATCGCAAACATAGCAACCGAACTGAAGCGTCCGGTGAAATGGGATCCCGCAACATTGAGTTTCTGCGACGACAAAGAAGCGGAAAACCACAGACTGTACCGCTACGAGTACAGAGATGCATATTCGGTGTAATTCATTGCATCGCTGCATCGTACCTCAGTTGCAAAGCACGCAAGGCAACCGCAAGGAAAACAGAATTAAATCACTGTGAGCCTTGCGGAAGTCTTTGCATCTGGGTGTACGATAAAAATCACGTAAAGCTGCAAGTGGGGAAAAATAAAGTATTCGATTAATCAATTACATGGAATCCTCCTTCCGCTTTGACATTGTGGTACGGAATTTCCTTTGATTCGGAGATTTGTATCCATTCGGCGATTTTGTAAGCCGGCAGGTTGTTTGCGATTACTATTTTGGA
>JAISDR010000189.1 GCA_031264645.1 Prevotellaceae bacterium
GGATTTTCGGGCACTTTGAAATTGATATTGATTTTCTCTTTCAAGCGCTGATCCAGTCCTTTCAGCAAGGCGCCGCCGCCGGTGAGGAATATTCCGTTTTTGACGATATCGGCATACAGTTCGGGAGGAGTCTGTTCCAGTACCGTCATGATTGCAGCTTCCACTTTTATCAGCGACTTGTCGAGGCAATGAGCTATTTCCTCGTAATTGACAGACAGTTCTATCGGAAGCGAAGTCATCAGGTTTGGACCTCTCACGACAAAATCGTCGGGCGGATTTTCGAGTTCGGTCAAAGCCGAGCCTACCCTGATTTTAATTTCCTCGGCAGTCGCTTCCCCTACCTTGATATTGTGCTGATGGCGCATATACTGCTGGATATCGGACGTGAAATCGTCTCCGGCAACCCTGATGCTCATATTGCAAACGATGCCTCCAAGCGAGATAATAGCAATCTCCGTTGTTCCACCGCCTATGTCCACGACCATATTTCCCACGGGAGCTTCCACGTCGATACCTATCCCCAGCGCCGCCGCCATAGGCTCGTGGATAAGATGGACTTCGCGGCTGCCGGCTTGATCGGCGGAATCGCGCACCGCCCTTATTTCCACCTCCGTGCTTCCCGAAGGAATGCAAATCACCATTCGGAGCGAAGGGGTGAACAGGCGCGATTTCGAGGGGATCATTCTGATCATTCCCCTGATCATTTGTTCTGCAGCTTCGAAGTCGGCAATCACCCCGTTTTTCAGCGGGCGCACGGTTTTTATGTTCTTGTGGGTTTTGCCGTGCATTTGCCGCGCCACATCGCCGATGGCTATTGTTTTGCCCGTATTCTGGTCAATAGCCACAATCGAAGGCTGATCGACAACGATTTTTTCGTTGTACATTATTATTGTGTTCGCTGTACCCAGATCCATCGCCAGATCCTGAGTTAAAAAAGATAACGCCATTTTACCTGTCTGTTATTTAGTTCATTATTAATGTTTGAAATGTCTGTATCCCGTGATTACCATCGACATGCCTGCCTCGTCGCAAAAATCGACCGATTCCTGGTCGCGCAGGGAACCTCCCGGATGTATGACCGAAGTAATACCCTCTTTCGAAGCTATTTCGACACAATCGGGAAAAGGGAAAAACGCGTCGGACGCCATAACCGCGCCCGTAAGGTCGAAGCCGAAATTCTTCGCCTTCTCAATCGCCTGCTTCAGTGCGTCGACCCTCGAAGTCTGACCGACGCCGCTTGCAAGCAGCTGTTTGTTCTTCACCAGAATTATTGTGTTGGATTTCGAATGTTTCGCAAGTTTGTTTGCAAAAAGCAGATCGGCGATTTCCTGATCCGAAGGCGCTTTTTTCGTAGTCTGCTTCAAGTTTGAAATATCTTCGGAAACCGTGTCGACGTCCTGAACCAAAACGCCGTTGAGAACCGAACGGAACTGCTCTTTCGGACGTTTATTCGACTTTATTTCCAGTATAATCCTGTTCTTTTTGCTTTTAAGTACAGACAGGGCTTCGCTGGAGTATCCGGGAGCAAGAATTATCTCGAAAAACAGCTTGTTGATTTCCGTTGCAACATCGACGTCTACAGGACTGTTGCTTATGATTATCCCTCCAAAAGCCGACACGGGATCGCTTGCCAGAGCTTTTCCCCATGCTTCCACAGGGTCCTTGTCCGAAGCGCAGCCACATGCATTGTTATGCTTGATTACGGCGTATGTCGTTTCGGTGAAATCGCTCATCAGGGCAAAGGCGGAATCAATGTCCAGAAGGTTGTTGTACGATATTTCCTTTCCGTGCAGCTGTGTAAATATTTCGTCTAACTTTCCGTAGAAAACGCCTTTCTGGTGAGGATTTTCCCCGTAGCGCAACCTGTTTGCCGGCGAAATATTCAATGCGTATTTTTCCCTGTTCAGCAGTGAGGCGAAATAATCGGATATGTTTTTGTCGTATGTCGCTGTTGTTTCGAATGCTTCGGCGGCATAGCGTATTCTGTCTTCGACGTCGGCGCTTCCGTTTTTCGATTCCAGCAGTTCCGCCAGCGAAGAGTACTGATCACGGGAAGATATGACAAGGGTATCCTTGTAGTTTTTGGCTGCCGCGCGAATCAGGGAAATTCCTCCGATATCAATCTTTTCGATTATCTCCCCATGCGATGCATCCGACGCCAGAGTTTCGGAAAAGGGATACAAATCCACAATCACAAGGTCTATTTCAGGAATCCCGTATTTAGCCAAATCTCCTTTGTCCGAACTGTTGTCGCGACGAGTCAGTATGCCTCCAAACACTTTGGGATGAAGCGTTTTTACCCGTCCGCCCAAAATCGAAGGATAACCCGTAAGGCTTTCCACGGAACGGACTTCGCCGATGTTTTTTATGAAGTCGTAAGTTCCCCCAGTCGAGTATATCGTAACTCCATTTTTATGGAGGATTTTTATTATCCTCTCAAGATTGTCCTTGTAATAAACGGAAATCAGGGCAGATTTAATTTTTTTCTTATTCATTGCTTGCGTTTTCTCCTTTGTATTCAACAAATTATAATATTAAAACTATTTATTTTTAAGC
>JAISDR010000216.1 GCA_031264645.1 Prevotellaceae bacterium
ATTTTCCATTTTCAATTAAATCCGTATCTTCGCATCCAAATAATGTATGAAATAAAATATGGCAACAGAGGAAATCATTCAGCGTGTGAACTTTTTACGCAGAGAATTGGACAGATTGAATTACGAATATTATGTACAAAATACGCCTGTGGTCGATGATTTTGTTTACGATCGCTTGATGGCGGAGCTGGCGGAACTGGAAAGACGCAATCCCGAACTGCAATCGTCCGAATCACCGACGGTTCGCGTCGGCAGCGATATAACTAAGGAGTTTGCGCAGGTGAGGCATAAATATCCGATGTTATCCTTGAGCAACACCTATTCGAAGGAAGAAATCGAGGAATTTGATGCGCGGATAAGGAAGGAAACCGGAATGGACAGCATCGAGTATGTATGTGAACTGAAGTTCGATGGAACAGCCATCGGCATCACGTACAGGGACGGAGCGCTTGTGCAGGCAGTAACGCGCGGCGACGGAGAACAGGGTGACGACGTTACGGCAAATGTCCGCACAATAAGGAGTATCCCTCTCAAACTGCGGGGAGCGGACTATCCCCGGGAATTTGAAATCAGGGGGGAAGTCGTAATGCCGCTTTCGTCCTTCAACCGGCTGAACAGGGAGCGCGAAGAAAAAAGCCAGACCCCGTTCGCCAACCCGAGAAATGCCGCCGCCGGGACGCTCAAAATGCAGGATTCCGCCGAAGTCGCAAAACGCGGTCTGGACTGCTGTCTCTATTTTCTCCTGTCGGAAAACCTGCCTTTTGACACACATTTTGACAATCTGCAAAAAGCCGCTTCATGGGGCTTCAAAGTTTCACCCAACATGCAGAAATGCAGTTCAATTGAAGACATTCTGACATTCCTTAACTACTGGGATGCAGAAAGGAAAAAGCTCCCTTACGAAACCGACGGCGCTGTAATCAAGCTGAACAGCCTTGTCATGCAGAACGAAATGGGCTTGAGAGCGAAATCTCCGCGCTGGGCTGTCGCCTACAAGTTTAAGGCGGAACAGGCATATACGCCACTTCTGTCCATTGACTATCAGGTAGGACGGACGGGCGCCATAACTCCCGTTGCCAATCTCCAGCCCGTGCAGTTAGCCGGAACGACTGTAAAGAGAGCGTCCCTGCACAACGCCGAACAGATTGAACTCCACGATATCCGCATCGGCGATACCGTAATCGTCGAAAAAGGCGGGGAAATAATTCCCAAGATTGTCGGGGTCGACAAGAGCAAGCGTCCCGAAAACAGCGAACCCCTGACGTATGCCACCGTCTGTCCCGTCTGCGGAACCGCGCTGGAGAAACTCGACGGGGAAGCCAAGCACTACTGTCCGAACGAATCCGGATGCGCGCCCCAGATTTTGGGGAAGATTGAGCATTTTGTCAGCCGTAAGGCTATGAATATCGAAGGAATCGGGGAAGAAACGGCTGACCTGATGTTCGAAGAAGGTCTTATCCGGAATATCGCCGACATTTACGACCTGACAAAAAACCGGATTATCCGCCTCGAACGCATGGGCAGCCGGTCTGCCGACAACATCATCGAGGGAATAAACAAATCGAAGGAAACGCCGTTTCCGAGAGTGCTGTTTGCTCTTGGGATACGCTATGTGGGCGAAACAACGGCGAAAAAGATAGCGCTGGCATTCCGTTCGCTGGACGATATCCGCAAGGCTTCGGTGGAAGAACTGCTGCAGGTCGACGAAGTGGGCGAAAGAATCGCGCAAAGCATAGAGCAGTATTTTGCCGACGGGGATAATATCGCAATCGTCGAAAGGCTGAGGACGGCGGGCTTAAAGTTTGAAGTCGAGACCGACGGCAACGAAATCATTTCGGACAGGCTGCAGGGAAAAAGCATTGTGGTATCCGGAAATTTCAGCCGTCCGCGCGACGAGTTAAAGCAGCTTATCGAGCAGCACGGAGGGAAAAACTCTTCCGGAGTAACATCAAACACCGACTATCTGATTGCCGGAGATAAAATGGGACCCGCAAAACTGCAGAAAGCCGAAAAACTCGGAATAAAAATTATAAGCGAAAACGAATTTATGGAAATGATAAATGATTATAAAAAATGACATATTATAACAACACGCTTAATAAATATTTATATTTCAGGATTATATTAGTCTGCCTGCTTTTGATTCCCTGCGTTTCTCCTGCCCAGAGAAATTTGAAATACGAGAACGTTGTCAAGAAGGCGTCCGAACTGAGCAGGGAAGAAGCCTTCGGCGAATATTCCGATTTTCTAAGCCTGAATCCCTTTATCGAGAGGGCAAACCTCTACTATCAGTTAGCCGAACTTGCCTCGTCCATGATGAAGGATTTGAATCCACTGGCGGACTATAACCGGATAAAGAATCTGTATAATACTTCCGACAGCTATTATCTCATTTGCCGGCAGTATATCAATGACAACGAAGCGCGTAAAGACCAGGCGTTTTTCCATGCGATACAGGCTTCGCAGAAAAGGCTCTCGGCGCAGGACGTCAACCAGTATATAGCGACAAAGCGCGGTATTGATTCGATATTTTTTGCCGAAGTGGAAGAGACGTTCAAATCATACGCCTCGATGATAGAATCGTACTACCGCTGTATGGACGTCTATAAAAGTATATGCAAAAGCAACAGGAACATTAACGAGCTGTATATTAACTGGGACGAGAGTAAAAAAGCCCTGTCGCTGATAGCGGGCAAGTTCGATTCGGTTCTGTACTTCAAAAATCTCATTAACGACAAAATTCCCGGTCTGAAGTTTAGCTATAAAAGCATAGACGCGTTCAAGATAGACGGATTCTCGCCGGCGGATTTCAAGAATAATGTGGAATTGTGGGACTACAAGTCATGGGCTGTTCAGCAGCAGAAATATTATGATGAAAAAGTGTACAGGGCAGTGGCAGA
Organism: Prevotellaceae bacterium; assembly: GCA_031264645.1. GTDB lineage: Bacteria > Bacteroidota > Bacteroidia > Bacteroidales > UBA932 > JAIRLF01. The sequence continues at coordinate 2,901 of JAISDR010000216.1, forward strand.
TACACGTATAGTGGAACAGAAACTGGACATGCACATAGCCGACATCAGTAAATCGAAAGAGCCTCTCCCTTCGGTAAGCTATGCCGACAATAATTTGATGGAAGAACTGAGAAACCTGCAGGAAATTACATCCTTATACCTGGACATTGAACGTAAATACAGGATTATCGACTTCCTGAATTTGGTGTACGATAAAAGAAATATTGCCGTCCCCAGGAATCATTCTGTCGACCGGCAGGCAGCTTATCTTCATGATATTATCGAAGCATACGCCCGGGTAATGGATATCGACAAAACGATGGAGACGAATTATCCGTCGATAAAGAAAAACTCTTCGGAATCGGAGATGCTTAATAATCTCTACAATAACAGCCTTGGCAACTATAAACAGTATGTCGTCAATTCGAAGCTTGCGGGAAAGGAGGATGAATTCACATACGGCAAGCTCAAGATTCCGAAGGTCAAAAGTTCCGGTTTCTACCGTCCTTCCATTTCGGGATACATCGTTAAAAGCACGAAGGAGAATGATGACGGCAGTGTTTTTCTTGGAGGCGCATCCGTAAATTCCCAGGGATTTTCGATTGCTTTCACGGCTTTCAGCTCCGACGCTCAGAATATAAAATGGCTGAAAACTATGGATATATCCAAACTGATATACGACGACTGCGCCATGTCCGTTTGCAATATCCCGACGGGGGTAATGAGCCTGATAAGCTCCAAAAATGTTTCCGACCCCGCCCTGACAACTCAAACAGTTGTGAAATACGACGTCAAGGGAACCGAAAAGGACAAGTTTACCCTTCCCGAAAACAATCTCCCGCTTGGACGGCATATCTCATACGACGAAATATCCGAAAACACGCTGCTCGTCTTTTACGGGAATACCGAAGAATGGTTCAGAGACAGCGTTCTCGTTATACAGCAGTTCTCTAAGGATTTTCAGCAGAAGTTCCGCTCGGATATCAGGCTTAGCGGAGAAATGCTTAACATTTTCCCGTCAAGCAACGGACAGTTCGTGCTGTTCGGTAATTACGTGGAGCTTGACGTCATGAATAAAAAGGAAAGCGCCGGTCTTGGAATTTTTTCGCTGGTAATAGATTCTAAGGGAAAGGTCGTAAAATCATCCGTATATCCGTCCGAAAATCCGAGATACGGAATCTGCGTAAGCAGGGTATCGCCGGAGATGTTTCTTATTTCGGGAACGGGCGGCAGTATCCGTAAAAACAACGCCGACCTCTCCCCCTCGGAAGGCGAACCTGTTGCTATCCTGACAGCTAACAACGGAGACTTGATATACGACTATAAAAGAAAATAAATGTTGTTTAATCTTTTTTTAACAAAAAACTTTGGTGAATCAAAATAATGTATACCTTTACACCGAAAATAACAATTTAGTATGTATAATATCATAGTACTTTTTTAATATGTCGTATAACAAAGTAATCTTAATTGGAAATGCGGGTAAAGATCCGGAAATCCGACACTTGGACAGCGGAGTAGCTGTAATAACCTTGCCCGTGGTAACAACAGAACGCGTGAAAGACCGCAATGGAGAATGGCGTGAAATGTCGGAATGGCATAATGTCGTTTTCTGGCGGGCTTTGGCTGAATCGGTCGAAAAATATGTCCGGAAAGGCAGTCAAATTTTAGTTGAAGGTAAACTCAGAACCAGATCATGGGAAGATCAAAACCATCAAAAAAAATATACTACCGAAGTCGTCGCCGAAACTCTTAAAGTATTAAACCGCAGAGAAAATAATAATTCTCAACAAAATGGTCAACAGGATACTAAGCCGATAATAACTGCTGTGGCAGATACGCCGGCTAATGACGAGCTTGACCATCTACCTTTCTGAAAACCTAATAAACTACTGACTTAAAGAAACCGACTTTATCAGGATTTTTGAAAAGCCCCCCGGATGCACCGGGGGACCTTTTCAAAGGAAAAATATAAACTGTAAAATTAGATTGAGTGGAAATATTTGAACACATAAAGAAAATGGACAGAAAATTCCGTAAAAGCGAACGTTTGTGTTCCCGTAAAGCTATCGAAGACCTGTTTAAATCAGGCAAGGTCTTGAAACAGTTTCCTTTTAAACTTGTATATT
>JAISDR010000225.1 GCA_031264645.1 Prevotellaceae bacterium
GACGGCAGCTATCTGCTGAAAAAGAATAAGATTGTCATTTCGGGCGAGGAAAGCAGACTGTCTGTAGATGAAATCAACTCTTACATCAGCCAGCGTCCGAACCGCAGCGACATGTTCAAATTTCATTTGGGACTGTACAGCATATCGGGGAAAGATACAAGCAAATGGCTGAACCGCAAGCTGCAGGCATGGGGCGAAGCTCCCGTTATCTTCGATTCCTCAAGGAACAAAATCAGCATCAGCAACATCAGGGCATACATGCAGAATCTGGGTTTGTATCATGCAGTGGTCAGGGATTCCGTCGTTTACAAAAAGAAGAAAGCTACGGTACTTTACATCATCCGTCCCGGAAATTCATATACCGTCAAAAACATCGAATACAACATCGCCGACACCGCCATAAGGAGATTCGTAACCTCGGACACCACGCGCCTGCGAACCGGAAGAAGACTGTCGGCTAACATGCTCGACCGTGAGCGGGAAGCCATCTCCGCACGCCTGCGAAACAATGGATACTACTCTTTCAACAAGAATTTTATCTCGTTCAAAGCCGACAGCGCCATCGGAAACGGCGAAGTCAACTTGAAAATGAACGTGCAGCCTTTCACCAGAATGGTAAACGGCAAAAGAACCGAAACGGACTATCCCGTGTACCGGATAAATAATGTATATGTCTATACCAATTACAATTCCATGCTTGCCGTTACGGATTCGTCCTATACAAAATCGTTTGACACCCTGTACAGCGAAAACATACACTTGCTGTATAAAGACGACCGGAACCTCAAGCCGGGAGTTCTCTCGCGGGCAAACCTGTTCGATAAGGGCGACATCTACAGCGAAGACAAGGTAAACCGGACATATAACAACCTTTCGGGACTGGCGCTCTTCAAGTCCGTGACAATACAGTTCAGGGAATCAGGCGAAGGACTTCTCGACTGCATCATATTTTTAGACCCGCTGATGATACAGTCATACGAAGTCGATATCGAGCTGTCGACAAATGCCTCGAGCATGATTGGCTTTTCTCCGGGTCTCAGCTACAGGCACAAAAACCTGTTCAAGGGCGCCGAAGTTTTCAACCTCGATTTTCGGGGCGTGTTCCAGCGCAGTTTCGGCTCGTCGCACCTGTCGTCGCAGGAGTACAATGGCGGCATTTCCTTCGACATACCGCGTTTCCTGATGCCGGTATCCATAGGGTATTTCAAGACCCAGATTCCTCACACGCAGTTCAGCACTTCGTATGTATACCAGCAGCGTCCGGACTATACGCGGGCGATAGGAAACTTCCGCTTCGGATACAGGTGGAAAAGTTCGGAAACAAGGACTTTCCAGTTCAATCTTTTGGATTTTAACATGATTAAGATGTACAGGCTGAGTCCCGAGTTTTATTCGAACATCAATAACCCGTATCTCAGGAACATGTATTCCAACCACTTTGTACTCGGGATGACGGGGTCGTTCATCTACAGCAATCAGCCTGAAAGCGGACGTAGCCGCTGGCGGAGAGGCAGTTTCTGGAATTACCGCATCAACGGGGATATCGCCGGGAATTTCATCAGTCTCTTCAACCGCTACATGCCAAAGGACGGAGACCTGGGACGCCTTATCGCGGGAATGCCTTACAGCCAGTATGTCAAGGGCGACATGAATCTGGTTTACGACTATCCCGTCAACACTGCAAGCTCGATGGTCTACCGGTTCTATTTCGGTCTCGGGAAGGCGTACGGAAATTCGCTTTCGATGCCTTTCGAGAAGATGTTTTACTCGGGCGGGGCAAACAGTCTTAGGGGCTGGCAGGTAAGAAGCGTCGGACCCGGCTCGGTTTCTGCCGATTCCATTGACGTCTTTCCCAATCAGGTAGCCGATTTGAGGCTTGAGCTGAATGCCGAGTACCGTTTTCCTCTTTTCTGGAAATTCGAGGGCGCTTTGTTTGTCGACGCCGGAAATGTCTGGAGTTTGAGTTCGCTTGACACGCGTGAAGGCGCCCGTTTCAGTTTCGACCGCTTTTACAGGGAAATTGCGGTCAATGCGGGTCTGGGCTTGAGGCTGAATTTCGATTATTTTATCCTCCGTTTCGATTCGGGATTTAAAATTCATAACCCCGGCTTACCCTCTGGCAACAGGATAGTTATGCCGGACAAATGGTTCGTAAACGATAATTTAAGTTTTCATTTTGGGATAAATTATCCGTTTAATTATTAATTTATATTAATTTTGTGCGTTTTTTATAAATATGGATATAGATTGAAAAACGTCGTAAAAAATATTGTTCTGATACTGTTTCTGGTTGCAAGTACTTATTCTTTTGCACAGTATGACAAGTACTATTATTTCAGCCGCGGACGCGAACACCTGATAAATTCGCGATATGCATACGCAATTTCCTACTTCAGCATCCTCGTTCAGGCTGACAGCAGCCTCTACGAAGGATATTTTTTCAGGGGAATTGCAAAATATAATCTTAACGATTACATCGGGGCTTTGCAGGATTTCAACAGGGCGCTGCACGTCAACCCCGCTTTCACGCAGGCATATCACTACCGGGCAATAACCTTTTCGCAGCTAAGCCGTTTCGACGAGGCAATGAAGGATTATGAGAAAGCCATAGACTTGAGACCCGACAACGTGGGGATTTACTTTTCGAGAGGCATTACCTACCTTATGTCGCAAAAGTTCGAGAAATCGATTGAAGACTTCAACGTCTACCTGCGGCACGAACCCAATTCGAGCGACGCTTTTGTGAACCGGGGAACGGCGCACTTGATGAGCAAGGATACGGCAAGAGCTTTGGAAGATTATAACAGGGCAATATATTTCAGGTCTTTCGATGCTAACGCCTATATCCGCAGATCGCGAATCTACGCAATGCGCAACGAGAATCAGAAGGCGCTGAAGGATCTCGACCAGGCAATAAGGCTCGATTCGACAAGTTCGTTCGTGTTTTTCAGCAGGGCTTTGGTGAAACATGCGCTGGAGGATATCGGCGGGGCGCTGAAAGACCTGGGCAAGGTGCTCGAATTAGACCCCGACAATGCGCTAAGCTACTATAACAGGGCGCTGATACGTTCACAAATCGGGGACTACAATAATGCTATCGAGGACTACGGGCATGTCGTGGACATCAATCCCGACAATGTGCTCGCCTATTTCAACCGCGCCGCCGTGGAAATCGAGCTTAACGACTATTATGCCGCTCTGAGGGACTATACCAAAGCGATTGAGCTGTATCCCGATTTTGCAACGGCATACATGAACCGCTCGATAGTGAGAAACCAGATAGGACAGTACGAAAACGCCCGCAAGGACTACGATATCGCGCAGCAGAAAATAGCCCTGTTCCGCAAGGACGCTTCCGACAGCGTTTTCTCGATGTTTGCCGACACAAGCCGCACTTTCAACAAGCTGCTGGCTCTGGACGCCGAGTTTACCAAAAAAACTTTCAGCAATAAACTCGAAAACCGGAGAATCGGATTCATGATTCAGCCTCTGTTCAAGTTCTGCGAGGGCGCTCCGAAATCGACTCTCGCGCTCGACAAGCAGTATTTCTTCCCGTCGATAGACGATTTCCTGCGAAACGAAAATCTGGAGAATACTGCGCTGTCTACTCAAAATATTGAAATAAACGATACTGTTATCGGGAAAATGGACTTGACGTCCGAAGTCCTGATACGCAGCGACGATGATAAAATCAAGGCTTTAGGATATTTTATCAAGGGAATGTCGCAGGCGCAAATCAAACAGTTTTCGAGCGCAATCAACTATTTTTCCAGGGCAATAACGCTCGATCCGAAAAATATTTTCTACTATCTGAACAGAAGCGCAGTCCAAAGCGAAATGATTGATTTTATTTCCAATATCGAAAACTCAATACCGAAACTGAGCCTCGAAGATAATATCGTAAGCTCGAAGAATGTAATCAACCAGCATGTTTACGACTACAGGGAGGCTATCGACGATCTGGCAAAAATCGAATCGCTGAATCCCGATTTCGCATACCTGCACTATAACCGCGGAAATCTCTTATGCCTGTCAAACAAAATGCCCGAAGCCATCGAATCGTATACGAAGGCTATTGAACGGTATCCGTATTTCGCCGAAGCTTATTTCAATCGCGGCTTGGTGTCAATATATCTCAGAGATACCGAAAAGGGATGCATCGACGTCAGTAAATCGGGAGAAATGGGCGTGGACGAGGCTTACTCAATCATAAAAAAATACTGCCTCAACGAAGAAGAAGAGTAGTCAATTTTGAAAAAAAATGCCGAATACATTCCAGTGATGAGTTTCATTAGCCGGTTTACAGGTTTCATCATTCCAATGATGAGTTTCATCCGCCGGTTTACGAATTTCATCATTCCAGTGATGGATTTCATCAGAGGAATATATTCCGGCAAATTTTACGCAATTTATATCAGCATCTTTTTAAAAACGTCGATAAAATATTGAGCTTCGTTTTCGCTTATGCACAATGGCGGCAGCAGGCGGATAATATTTGTGGATGACGCGCCTGTAAATATTTTGTGATCGAACAGCAGTTTGCGGCGGATTTCCGAAACCGGTTCCGGCATTTCGATAGCTATCATCAAGCCCTTTCCCCGCAATTCCTTGATTTGGGGGAAGGCGGACAGTCCTTTCATCAGAAAATCACCGACTTTTTCCGCATTTGCGACAAGATTTTCTTCGACCATCACATCTGCAACGGCAATACCTGCGGCACATGCCAGATGAGCGCCTCCGAATGTCGTTCCCAGAGTTCCCTTTACCGGCTCAAACTCCGGAGAAATAAGTGTTCCCGCCACGGGAAAACCGTTTCCGATACCTTTGGCGACAGTAATAATGTCGGGTTTGATTCCGGAATACTGGTGATAGAAATATTTTCCCGAACGTCCGCAACCCGACTGCACCTCGTCCAGAATCAAGATTGCGCCATACATTTTGCAAAGAGACGAAAGATTTTTCAGAAAGTCGCCGTCAGGTATTCTTATGCCGCCGACGCCCTGTATTCCTTCGATAATAACCGCACTGTATTCTTTCGATTTCAATTCCCTTTCAACCTGTTCGACGTCGTTCAGCGGAACAAATGTGACATTATCAGTGAGATTATAGGGCGAACTGTACTGCGGAATATCCGTTACGGCTACCGCTCCTGAGGTTCGTCCGTGAAATGCGCCCTTAAATGCAAGGACTTTTTTCTTTTGAGTTTTGAAAGAAGCAAGTTTCAAGGCGTTTTCATTGGCTTCGGCGCCGGAATTGCACATAAACAGCGAATAATCAGTATATCCGCTTATATCGCCAAGTTTCCGGGCAAATATTTGCTGCTGTCTGTTTATGACCGAATTGGTGAAAAAAGCCATTTCCTCCAACTGCTGTTCTATGTTTTTCACAAACTTCGGATGCGAATGTCCGATGGAAATAACGGCATGTCCTCCATAGAAGTCAAGATATTTATTTCCATCGGCGTCGTACAAACAGCATCCTTTTGCTTTTACAAGCTCTATATTCCAGATGGAATAGACGTCGAAAAGATTCATTTCCTGCTTTAAAGTTTAGGCGTCCGTTTATTTTGCCGGTTCCCAGACACAGCGTTTTGGAGAAACGATTTTGCCCGATTCCTTCAGGCTTTTCATTGCCTTTTCTACGTCTTTTTTGTCCAAACCCGTAAGTTCTGCAATTTTAGCCGTGCCTAAAGGCTGTCCGGCATTAGCCATAGCTTCCAATACTTTTTCCTCTGCATTCATTTTACTAAATATTAATGTTATACAATATTATTATTACTTTATGCTACAAACAATCTGGTTAATTTCTCGACTCTGTCTTTTGCATATTGCAGTGTGATATACATTTCCTTGTGTTTTCTCGAAGGAGATTCATACATTGCATCCACCATAACGGTTTCAAAAATCGACCTCAGTCCACGCGCTCCCAGCTTAAATTCTATCGCCTTATCAACAATATAGTCCAGTACCGGACCTTCGAACTCAAGTTTTATCCCGTCCATATCGAACAGGCGAACATACTGCTTGACAATTGCATTCTTGGGTTCTGTCAAAATCCTGTACAGGGCTGTCCTGTCTAAAGGCAACAGGTATGTCGACACCGGCAGTCGCCCTATTATTTCGGGAATCAGACCGAAATTTTTCAAATCCGAGGGAATAAGATACTGCAGGATGTTTTCCTTATCAAAGTTTTCTTTTTCCTTAACCGCCTTGTATCCCATTGACTGTGAATTTAAACGGCGCGATATTATCTTGTCTATATCGTTGAAAGCGCCTCCGCATATAAACAGGATATCTTTTGTATTAACTTCAATGAATGGCTGTTCGGGATGTTTTCTGCCTCCTCTCGGCGGCACGTTCACCAGCGAGCCTTCCAGCAGTTTCAAGAGTCCCTGCTGCACGCCTTCGCCCGAAACGTCGCGGGTAATGGACGGATTGTCGCCTTTGCGCGCAATCTTGTCTATTTCGTCAATAAACACAATGCCTTTTTCGGCTGACTGTACATTATAATCGGCTGACTGCAAAAGGCGCGACAGAATGCTTTCCACATCTTCGCCCACATATCCCGCTTCCGTCAAGACCGTTGCATCCACAATGGTGAAGGGCACATTAAGCATTTTGGCGATTGTACGCGCAAGCAGTGTTTTGCCTGTACCTGTTTCGCCAACCATGATTATGTTCGATTTTTCTATTTCAACATCATCAACATTCGATGCATTCTGTTCTATTCTCTTATAATGGTTATAGACGGCAACAGACAGATATTTTTTTGCATTCTCCTGTCCAATAACATACTGATCCAGGAACGTTTTTATTTCTTCGGGTTTCGGCAGCTTGGCTTTGGATTTTCCCTTTTTCGAAGGCACGCCCGGTTTTTGATAAAGCATAGCGTCCGATATCGCTTCGTGAACACGCTCGACACAGTCGGGACAGATGCAGGCGTCGATGCCCACAATCATCATGTCAACATCGTCTTCAGTAAGACCGCAAAAGGAACACCTTTTCTTAGTCATGTTTTTCTTCATTTCTTTTCCTGATTAATCGTTTTTCTCTTTTTTCGTCATTATTTCGTCAATCATTCCGTACTGCAATGCTTCGCTCGCAGTCATCCAGTAATCTCTGTCCGAATCTTTTTCTATTTTCTTTACCGGCTGTCCCGAGTGTTGCGACAGTATCCTGTACAGTTCCTGTTTTGTCTTAACAATTTCCCTTGCAGCAATTTCGATATCGCTTGCCTGACCTTCGGCTCCGCCCAGCGGCTGATGAATCAGAATCCTCGAATGAGGCAGGGTAGAACGTTTTCCATGTTTTCCTGCGGCAAGAAGCACCGCGCCCATCGAAGCAGCCATTCCGGTACAAATAGTTGCTACATCGGAATTTATAATCTGCATCGTATCATAAATTCCCAGACCCGCCGAAACAGAGCCGCCGGGAGAATTGAGATATATTTGTATGTCTTTGGTATCTATCGAATCCAGGTACAGTAACTGAGCCTGTATGATGTTGGCAATTTCATCATATATCGGAGTACCCAGAAATATGATTCTCTCCATCATCAAACGGGAAAAAACATCCAAAGGTTGAACATTCAACTGTCTCTCTTCCAAAATATACGGGGTGATAGAATTTTCTATCATTGATGTATATCTGTACATGTTCAGGCTGTTGA
>JAISDR010000265.1 GCA_031264645.1 Prevotellaceae bacterium
ACAAAGCAAATTATCCTGTCCAAAGCTCCCGCATTCTCGAATACTTTCTTGAAATACAGGAAATCGTCGTTACTGAGTCCCATTCCGCCAAGGATGATTTTATCCACCTGCGCTCTCAGTGCTACCATTGCCATGACCTGATTGTACGGCTGGTCGGGGTCGGCAAAAAAGGGAATTTTCTGTCCAGAAACCAGGGCATTGTTCAGGTCTATGCCTGCGATACCCGTATGGATATATTCCGAAGGCTGTTTCCGCCGGTAAGGATTAACCGAAGGGCCTCCGATTTCCCGCTTCTCCCCGGCAACTTCGACGCCTCCGCCGAGAGGTTTTCCGTAAGCGTTGAAAAAACGTCCGGCAAGTTCGTCGCTGACATTCAGTGTCGGAGGCTCGCCAAGAAACACTACTTCGGTATCCGTGGATATTCCTTCCGTACCCGAAAACACCTGAAGAGTAACCATGTCGCCGATAATCCGTACAACCTGAGCCAGACGGTTTCCGACCATCGCGAGTTCATCGTTGCCGATTCCCTGAGCCTTGACAACGATAGTCGCTTTTGTTATGGAGTGCAAATTTGTATATACTTTTTGAAACGCCTTCTTTTCCATTGCTTTATTTTTTCCTGTTTTTAACTAAACTATTATCTTTTTTATTTTTTTGAAATGTTTGAACGGTGCATATTTCAATGTCATGTCGAACCATACGGGACTGTTCACAATAGCCCGCTTATTGCTGAAAGCCAGAAAGCTCTCTTTTCCGTGATATTTTCCCATGCCGCTGTTTCCGACGCCTCCGAAAGGCAAATTGTGATTTGTAACATGCATTAATGTATCGTTGATACAGCCGCCGCCGGAAGTTGTTTTCAGCAATATGTCTCCGGCTGCCCTGCTTTTGCCGAAATAATAGAGCGCCAGCGGTTTCTCGTGTGTGTTGACATAATCAGTTACTTGAGAAATATCGTCAAAAGTCATTATCGGAAGAATCGGTCCGAAGATTTCTTCCTGCATGACGGGGTATTCCGGTTTTACATTGTCAATCAGCGTGGGAGCTATGTATCTTTCGTTTTCGTCAATCTCTCCTCCGAAAACGATATTGCCGTCGAGCATCAGTTTTTTCAAGCGTTCCACTGCTTTCAAATTCACTGTGCGTGGATAGTATTTGCTTTGCTTGCAGTCGTTTCCATACATGCTGACAACCGCTTCCCTGTACTTTTCCACAAACAAATCTTTTACCGAATGATGTATAAACAGATAATCGGGAGCAATACAGGTCTGACCGGAGTTAATGGTTTTTCCCCAGGCAATCCGTCTGGCTGCCATACTGATATTGGCGTCTTTATCGACTATGCACGGACTTTTTCCGCCAAGTTCCAGCACAAGAGGCGTCAAGTATTTCGCTGCCGCAGTCATTACCTTTTTTGCCAGCTCAGGACTTCCGGTGAAAAAAATCAGATCGAAACGCTGCTCGAGCAAAATCCTGTTTACCTCTCTGTTACCCTGCACAGCGCTGATATAACAGGACGGGAAAGTTTCTGCAATCATCTCTTCCATCACTACGGCTGTTGCCGGCGTATAAGGCGAAGGTTTCAATACGGCGCAGCATCCTGCGGAAATCGCTCCGACTAAAGGATTCATCAGCAGTTGAAAAGGATAATTCCATGGAGCAATAATCAGAGCGACGCCAAGAGGTTCATACATAATTCTGCTTCTCGAAGGCAGTAGATGAACGGGAGTAGCAACTCTTTCAGGTTTAGACCATTTCTTCAGATGTTTGATATGCCGGTTTATCTCCTGATACAATATGCTGATTTCGGTCAAATAAGCTTCTTCCGGTGATTTATGCAGGTCTTTCCAGAGCGCTTCGGCGATTTTTGTCTCATACTTTACTATCGCCGATTTGAACTTTTTCAACTGCTGCAGTCGAAAATCCACGTCTTTTGTCCGGCATTCCAAAAAGAAATCCTTCTGACTTTTCAGTATTTTTTCGATATCTGCTCTTGAAGTATTTTCCATGGCATCAATTATTTCTTCCCGCAAACCACAGATTTCTATTGCTCAATCCTATTTCGGCAAATTAAACGCAAGTCTGATTTCTTCCATCTGTGTTAACGACATTCCATCAGGCTCGAAACCCATTTGCTTGGCCGTAAGATATATTTGAGCCGATTTTGAAAGCGTGTCAACCATATCGAAAGCTTCGGTAATGTTTTCGCTGACTGAGCATATACCGTGTTTTTCCCACATAACGACGTCATATTCCTCCAGTTCCTTGACTGTCGCATCGGCCAGATCAAAAGAGCTTGGCATTTCATAAGGGATAATACCCAGGCCTTTAGGACAAAAGGCTCTTGTCTCGGGAATCATGCTCCACAAAAGATATGTCAGTATGTCTTTTTCCAAAAATATGGAATTATGAGTCATTGCAATCAAATCAATCGGATGAGTATGCAGGACTGCCTTATAATTCGATCCTTTGCCTGTCATATAGTTATGCATCAGCAAATGAGATGCGAGTTCCGAAGTCGGTTTCACAGGATTGTCGGCAATAATCTCATAATTGCTGCAATCGTCCAAAATACGGATGACCGAAGCATTTTCCATCGGTTTGCGCGCCAAATCACGCATGCGCCTGTTTGTTCCCTTGCAGAAAAAGTAACAGCCTTTCAAATGCGGCATCGTTCTGCCTATCGGCGTTATATTGCTTATGGCCTGCATGTTTCTTATTTCGTCGTCTGCCAGAGCAGTGATGTTGACAGTGATGTTCCCTCCATTACGTTCTGCCCATCCCTTCTGCCATAAATATCCGGCAACTTCCGCTACTTCAGCAACTTGCTCGGCGAGTAAAGGGCGATTATCCAATATTGACTTCATATTCAAAATATTTATATTTATTAATCATTTTTACGGCGCGAATTTACAAAAAAATCTATAATTGCAATATTCCGGCGAAATATGCAGTCGAAATATTTATTTTGCTTGTATAGAGATTTTATTACCTTTGCGTTTTTAAATATAAAAATGCAGACAAATGTCAACGTTTTACGATAAAGATACAGATATAGAGTTCGCGAGGCATACGCCACTGTTGAGATTGAGCAGTTATGTGAAAATATATGGACTTCAGACGGATTTGCTGGTAAAAGTCGATGCATTCAATCCCTCCAACAAGGATTCATTCTCCAAAAGGACGGTCATCCCGAATTTCGACCGCCTGATTTCGGCAATTATCGAATATGCTGAAAAGGAAGGTTTAATCGATAAAAAGAATACTGTTTTGATAGAACCCTGTTCCACATCGGGAGTGGGGCTTGCGTGGATAATTCAGCGTAAAGGCTACAAACTTATTCTGACTGCGCCCGATACGATGAGTAAAAAGCATATAAGCCTGATCAAAACTCTGGATGCGATAGTTGTACTCACTCCCGGAGAAAAAGGCATTGAGGGAGCTATCGAAAAGGCAAAGCAGTTGCAGAGCGAAATATCCGGAGCTGTGATTCTGGAACAGTTTTTCGACAAAGTTCCTGAAATGCAGAAGATAGGCGATATTTGGGAATATGCATGCGCAAATGTAAATATCATCGTTGTGAGCGGGGAGACCGAAAAGGTTTTCCAGAAACAGGTAGGCAATCTGCTCTCTTTTCTGAAGGGAAAAAAGCCGGATATAAAAGTCGTTTCGGTTAAATCAAAACCCGATAATACTTTAGAACCGCCGGAATATGCTACAGATGAAACAGTAATAATAACAGGCGAAGACGCCGTGGAAACAGCGAGAGAAGTGTCTATAATTGAAGGAATAATTATTGACATGTTATCGGGAGCGGTTATACGCGCCGCTACGCAGATATCGCAACGCAAGGAAAATTTCGGGAAAACCGTTCTGGCTATCCTTCCCGACATAACCAAACGCTATATTAGTACTACATTGCTTTGAAACAATAATTTATAATACAAAAATATAATTAATATGTCATTGGAACAGAAAATAAATGACGGAATAAAAGCGGCGATGCTGGCAAAGGATAAAATCCGTCTCGAATCTTTAAGGGCTGTGAAAGCGGAGATTTTGCTTGTAAAAACATCGGAAAATGCAAAAGATTTCGATGAAACAGCGGAAATAAAAATGTTGCAGAAACTGGTAAAGCAAAGGCGGGAAGCTGCGGAAGTCTACGCCGGCGCCAGTCGTCAGGAATTGGCTGACAAGGAGCTGGCTGAAGCTGGAATTATCGAGGAATTTCTTCCCAAACAGTTGAGCGGCGAGGAAATCGAATCGGCGCTAAGGTCTATTGTCGAGGAATCGGGAGCCAGGAGCGTGAAGGACATGGGAAAAGTTATGGGAATCGCTTCAAAGCAACTGGCAGGGAAAGCTGATGGAAAATTAATTGCCGAACTGGTAAAAAAAATTCTTCAATAATGTCGGTAACAGGAAAAAGTAAGGTAATAACAACCCACAAGCTTGTGGAAATGAAAAAGCAGGGCGAAAAAATCGTCATGCTTACGGCTTATGACTACACGATGGCAAGTGTAATTGACGAGGCGCTGGGAGTTGATATTGTGCTGGTTGGCGACTCGGCGGCAAATGTTATGGCAGGACATGAGACAACTTTGCCAATGACTCTTGACCAGATGATATATCATGCGCAGTCGGTTGTCCGGGCAGTAAAAAACCCGATGATTGTCGTTGACATGCCTTTCGGGTCGTATCAGGGAAACTCGAAAAAAGCGCTTTCGTCGGCGATACGGATAATGAAAGAAAGTTCAGCCGACGCCGTGAAGCTGGAAGGAGGCGAGGAGGTGCTGGAATCGGTTCGAAGAATCCTGTCGGCAGGAATACCCGTTATGGGTCATCTCGGACTTATGCCCCAGTCGATTAACAAGTACGGTACGTATGTGGTCAGGGCGAAGGAAGAGGAAGAAGCCGAAAAACTTGTTCGCGATTCGCATCTTTTGGAGGAAGAGGGCTGTTTTGCCATTGTTCTTGAAAAAATACCCGCACATCTGGGCGCCAGGGTTGCAAAAGAACTTTCGATACCGCTTATCGGAATCGGCGCCGGCGGAGGCGTGGATGGACAAGTGCTTGTTTCCCACGATATGCTGGGTCTGAACAAAAGTTTTACTCCCCGCTTTTTGAGACGATATGCAAACCTGCGCGAAAATATGCTGGAAGCTTTTTCGAACTATATAAAGGATGTGAAATCGGGAGATTTTCCTGACAAGTCGGAAGAATACTAAGGAACTGTTATATTTTTTATTGCGCCGACATGAGAGAGTACTGTAATTTTTGATGGCGGGTATACCTTATAATCCGTACACTGCGTCTCCACGACGATTCTTCGCGTCTCTAATCTGTGTAATCTGTGTCACAGTTTATGCAGTCCAGTGTCCACAGATTACACAGATTTAACACAGATGCAATTACCGTTTTCAATCACAATTTTAGCCCGTGCACAGTATAAAATAGACAAGGGAGGAGACGACATTTGTCTCTCCTCCCTTTCTATAGTTTTCAGTATTGATACTCTTTTACTGCAAGGTGTAGATTTTTGGCAGAGCATCTACTGTATCAATACCGTTTGCGGGCAGAAACGAAGTGGTTACGGACAGTGTTTCGCCGGATTTTGCTCCGGGTAATTCCGTTTCCGTATCTCCATTTTCGACCCTGAGCGTTCTCGTAACCGGATTATCGGGATCCGTATAATCCGTATACTGCACTGTAGTGTACTGAATTTCCGAAGACGATACAGCCGTCCATGTAATTTTCGCGACGCTTACCGAAGCAGCATCCCTGTTTTGCAAAAAGGAGATGTATTTGTCGCCGTATACTGTTACGGAACGCGACACCGGCAGAGAGCGGTGTCCGTCGTCGTCTTTGGTAACAAATTCGAACACATAGCCGCTTTCGGGAAGATTCAGTTCCGTTTCAGCCTGTATGCT
>JAISDR010000284.1 GCA_031264645.1 Prevotellaceae bacterium
GACGCCGCTTTCTTGAACATTATTCAAAAAATATATCTCAAGCGTCGCTTTATTAAGCATTTCTATGATGCGTTTGCGGGTAGAATCGGGAAATTCGCCTACATCGTTACAATTCTCCAGTACTCCAATTGTGCGTTCCAGTATTTTTATTACGGATACTACTGATTTTATATCATTCATAACACCAAATCATTAAAATTTGAGTGCAAAGGTACGATTTATATCTTAAATAAAGGTAAATATTTGTTATAAAATATTAAAAACTGTATTTTAAACGGATATTTCGGCTGAAAATCAGGTATCAAGCTTTAAAATAAAAAAGGGTAAGCTACTTACATCGCACCGCTACAACCGTTTTACCTTTGCTGCCTTCCGACCCTGGAGGATTCAACAGGAGCTGGTCGTATAAGACTTACCCGGGTGCAAAAGTAATATAAAAATCCAAAACCGGCTAAAAAACTTTAACCGGTTTCAGAAATTCAAATCAATCAATATATTAAATAATCACAATTTTCTAATTTGTCCAGTTCAGAATCCTGTTGAAGTCGTATTCTTCCGGATTTTCCAGATATTTTTTTGCCTCGCTGTAATCTTCGGCAGTGATGTAATGCAATGCATGTTCATAGATAATCCTGGCTTTGCTTCCGTCAATATTTACCAGACGCGGCTCAATCTTTTTCGTTACGGGATCTTCCATGTTTTTCAAATGGATAGGCCTGATATTTCCGTTGACGTCGGCAGAAACCATACAGCCTGTTTCCTTTTGGTCGTACAGTATTTTGACGCCGATGCCCAGAAGATTGCAGTACATAAGATCGAAAGCTTTGGGCGGAACGCAGCGCAATTCATACCCAAGCTCTACAGGACGGGTTTTGATATCTATCTTGAGATCATTAAGCCTGTTCTGTACAAGGACGTTGAATATATGCGCCTTGCTGACAGCGCCCAGCTCGGGATGATCGTGAGTATCGTATGTAAACGAAATCCCTGTAGATTTAATGTCCTCGGCGGACAGCGTATGAAAAACGCCTTCGCTGATGATTGCCACGCCATAATGAATGTTGAGAATCTTCCGCTTGATGATCGAAGATATTACCAGGCGAACTATCTTGTCCAGAGAGATTCCGGTTTTATTGAACATTTCGGGAATGATAATCATCGGATAGTGGCATCCGGCGCCGATGCCGAAGGTCAAATGTCCGGCAGAGCGACCCATTGCAGCCATCACAAACCATGATTCGCTTGTGCGGGCGTCTTCGTAAATGGCGTTTCCAATGCGCACTCCTTCCGATTTTGCCGACTGGTAGCCGAATGTCGATATGCCTTCGGGAAGCGGAAGGTCGTTGTCTATCGTTTTGGGTACGTGAATATTCTGAATACTGACATTATTTTCCGACAGATATTTCGATATCCGGTTGGCTGTCGAAGCAGTATCGTCGCCGCCGATAGTAACAAGCAACTTAATGTTGTTCTTAACGAAAAAGTCGGGACGAAATTCAGAATCCTTGGGTTTGTAACGGCTCATTTTCAGATTGCTTCCGCCGACGTTGAATATTCTGTCGGCAAAATCGAAATCAATATCGACGGTTTTTTGCTCGTCCGCAAACAAATCCCGATATCCCTCGTGCAAACCAATCACACGAAATCCTGATTTCAGGAATGCTTTCGACACAGAGCTAACAACTGTGTTCATTCCGGGAGCAGGACCGCCTCCACACAAAATAACTATAGCAGGTTTATTTTCCATAATACTATTACTTATCATTTTATTTAATAATTACTATCAATTTCAGCCTGCAAAGATAGTGTTTTTTATAAATTCACAATTTTCGTACACCCGGATTTAATGAAAAAACAGCAATTCCCTGTATTTTGGCATAGACCAGAGTTCGTCGTCGATAATCATCTCCAGTTTATCAATATGGTATCTGATACTGTCCAGAAAGGGGAGGACATTCTCGAAATATTTTTCCGCACGCGTTATTATATCTTCGACTGCATTGGCTCTTTTTCGTTCGTCAATCATCTGGTATACTTTTACATTGATTTCCATAACATGACGCGATATTTTTTCCAGAGCTCTGATTTGCGGGATAACCATGTTTCCCGCCTTTTCGCCGAACAGTCCCTGAAGTCCCTGAACATTTTCGATCAGAACATTCTGATACTGTATTGCTGTAGGAATTATGTGGTTGAGAGCGAGATCGCCAAGCACGCGGGATTCTATCTGCAATTTTTTAAGGAAAGTTTCGTTTTTGATTTCGTAACGCGATTCCAGTTCCCTTTTCGAAAGCACGCCCGATTCTGTCAGCAGTTTTATTGATTTGGGCTTGAGATAAGTCTTGAACGCATCCGTAATACTGTCAATTATACCGAGTTCTCTTTTCGCAGCTTCCCTTCTCCACTCGTCCGAATAACTGTTTCCGTCGAACAGAATATTTTTTGATTTCACAATGAAAGTGCGCAGAACTTTGAGGATCGCTTCATCTTTCTTGACGTCTTTCTCGATGAGCTTGTCCACTTCCGTTTTGAAGATACTCAATTGCTGTGCGACCGCCGTGTTCAAAATCAGCAGTGAAGCGGCGCAGTTGCTGCTTGAGCCTACAGCGCGAAATTCGAAACGGTTTCCCGAAAACGTAAACGGCGACGTCCTGTTGCGGTCGGTTGTATCGGGAAGGATTTCAGGAATCTTGCCCATAACGTCCAGTTTGAGTTCCGTCTTTTCGTCCGGAGTCATTTTTTTGCTGGGTATTTTTTCCTCCAGCGAGTTAAGCGCCTTCTGGAGAGTTTCCCCGATAAACACCGACATTATCGGCGGCGGAGCTTCGCCGCCGCCCAGTCGCTGGTAATTACCGAGATTGACTACGCTCGACATCAGCAATTCTCCGTGTTCGTGTACCGCGCGGATAGTGCAGATGAAAAATGTAAGGAACTGTAAATTATTGCGCGGAGTTTTACCCGGCGAAAGCAGATTGATTCCCTGATCGGAAAGCATCGACCAGTTGCAGTGCTTGCCCGAGCCGTTGATGTTCATGTACGGCTTTTCGTGGAAAAGTACGCGCAAATGGTGTCTTTTGGCAATATTTTTCATTACGGACATCAGCAGAAGATTGTGATC
>JAISDR010000291.1 GCA_031264645.1 Prevotellaceae bacterium
GCCATCACGTCGCTTGTCGCCGGCAGTTCCGCCGATTTTATCCTTTTGCAGGAGGTTGACAGGGCGTCCAGCCGTTCGTACAAAATCGACATGCTGTCGGAAACAGCAAACAGGAAACCTTCGTATGCAGCATTTTTCGGAATAAACTACAATGTGCTTTTCGTTCCCGTCCCCATTACTTCCCCGATGGGAAAGGTGGAATCGGGTATTCTGACTTTGAGCCGCCATATCCCCCTGCAAAGCATACGATACGCATATCCGGCGGGACACTCAGGCTGGCTCAGGGAACTCTTCCTGCTCGACAGATGTTTCCTGATGTGCCGCTATCCATTGAAAAACGGCAGACAGCTTGTCCTTATAAACACTCACAATTCGGCTTTCGACAAGGACGGAGAACAGCGCCGCAGGGAAATGTCCGTCTTAAGGGACTTTATTACAGCCGAATATGAAAAGGGTAACTGTGTTATTGCCGGCGGCGACTGGAATCAGACGCCTCCAGTCGAAAGCGCAAAACCTTATCTCGGAGTGGCTACGAAATATTTTGCCCCGCTCAGTATCCCCGAAGATTTCATGCCCCCGTCGTGGAAATGGGTCTCGGACGGCAAGCCAACAAACAGATTCCTGGACGCTCCATACATCAAAGGCAAAACGAAGGAGACACTGCTCGATTTCTTCCTGATTTCGCCAAACGTGGAGGCAATACATATCGAAAGAATCAATAAAAACTATCAGCATTCCGACCATAATCCCGTTGTCGGAAAGTTTGCGCTGCGCGGACTGTGATTTCAGAATTTCTCAGGAGCATACGGTTAATAAAGTGTCGTCCCTGCGGGATTTGGCGGGGTATGTGATTGATAGTCCGGCGCTCTTCTCCTCTCCGTAAGCTAAAGCATACGGTTAATAAAGTGTCGTCCCTGCGGGACTGGGCGGGGTCTGTGATTGATAATCTCCAGTCTCCCTCTGTATACTTCGTCCGCAGTCTCATCCGTAAGATACCGGCGATGACCGATAAATCCCGCAGGGATGACACTTTATTAAGAGGGTGTCCAAAAAGCCTCTTTTCAAGAGATTCTTCATTTGTAATTAGCTTATAATCAAGTGCTATTTTTCTAAAAAATAGGGTAAAATGACCTTTTTGGACACCCTCGTACAGTAGCGTATACGGATACAGTAGCGTATACGGATACAGTCGCGGATACGGATACAGTCGCGGATACAGGCAGACACAGCGGCAAACCGGGACAACAAAACTGTTATATCCTGTTTATTTTTCATTCCTGAATACGTTTTCCTTTCCCTGTCCGCCTGTTGATTGACGAGATATATCTGTCGATGTTAGCGTTCAGGTTTTTGATAAACCCGGTCAGGACAGCATCGCCGTTTCTGATCAGCGCAAACGCCTCGATACGTTCCACGATGTCGAGATAAACGCGGTCGGTTTTTTTACGAACGTCAAACAAACTCATTTCGTCGTCGCCGGCAGCATACTCCTTGTTACGGTCGAGAATAGCATTTTCGAATTCGGTGTTGTAGCGATCGAGTTCGTCGATCCAGCCGTTCAAGTCCAGAACCGTGATTTCGTGAGCATATTTGCTTCTGATATCCTGACTGAAATTGTAAATCGTCGCCGTTTCCTCGTTGTACGGTTTGTCGGCGACGTTCCCGTAATGGTCGATAAGCACGGAAAGTCTTTCGGCTGCAGTACGTTTCGCAGGATCATAATGCCTTTTAAAGGCATTCACCGTTTCGGCGATTCCCATGTAAGTGTTGTCGCGCAACCTGTCTTTTTCGACAATCAAAGCGGTGAAATTGCTTTTTCTGATTACTTCCAGCAATTTGTCGGCTTTCCCGTACAAAACCACAAAGACTGAAAATAACTCGACAATGTCCAATACTCCCGGAGACGTCTGCTCAACGAAAGTTTTAAATTCCGTGAAGAATTGAAACCATTCTTCGTTTCTCAAATTCTTTAATTTTAATCTCTTTACTTTCATGATCTGTAAATTTATATAATTATTAATATTCTTTTACTGTCTGTTATGCAGGATTTTTCTTTCCGTAACGCTCCTCCGCCGGGGAGAATCGTCCTCCGCCGCCGACGAAGGTTCTCCCCCTCGGGGAAGACAGTCCTCCACTGTGAACGAAGGTACTCCCCAAGGGGGAAGACAGTCCTCCACTGTGGACGAAGGTTCTCCCCAAGGGGGAAGACAGCCCTCCACTGTGGACGAAGGTCCTCCCCGACGGGGAAGACAGCCCTCCACCGCAGGCGAGGTTTCCCCCGCGGGGTATTGACGGTTTTGGACTGTTTCGTCGTCTTTTCCTGTAAACAATTCCTGCACGTTTCCGAATCAAGCAAGGCCTGAATTGCTTTCGCGTCGTCGCTTATTCCGTCGCCCTGCAATGCCGGTTTATCTTTTTCGCACTCGACGGGGTTTTGTTGTACGCTCATCTGTAAAAACAACAGGAAAAAACTTATCAAATAAATATATTTCATTGTTTTGCATGTATTAATTATCATCCAGATACTTTGTTCTCTGTTTTTTCTCTTTCACGTTTTTCAGGAAGCGCCCAATCACTTCGGCAAGCATATCCGGTTTCATATCGACAGGCCCCACAAAGTCGCCTTCCCCGTCCGACAGGCCCTGAGCGATACCGTATTCGGCAGCAATTTTATTACGGTTAGCCATGCTGACAGGGAACCAGAGGCAGCTCATCAGACAGTTCCGATAATTGTTCAGCATTTGCACAGACCAAAGATCCGGATCATTTCTTGTGTCTTCGTAAGTGCCATGCGAGACCAGGGCCGCATGGGCATCGCCGAATTTCTCCATCTTTGCCGAAAGTTTTGTCAATTCGGCATTCGCCTGTTTAAGACCGCCATCGGCGCTCGCAGGGGAAGAAACAGCACATGCTGCCAAAATCATGAATGCCATATTAAAAATCCTTCTTTTCATCATTTTTATTTATTCTTTTTTCTCAATTATACTTCCACGCGGGACAGATATTAATGCTGCCTGAATATGAATTTCTTTTAACAAAGGATAATCATCCAGTATTTCCGAAACGGGTATCCCTTCCGATAGCCATTGAAGGATATCCCCGACAGTTATTCTTGTGCCCTTTATACAGTGTTTTCCAAAACGAACGCCTTGGTCGATAACAATATAATTTGACAATTCTTCATTTCCCATGATATAATGTTTTCTTTTACTTTAAAATTTCGGGAACAAAGGTAATCAATAATTTGAAAGCCGAATCTCATTCCCGTTTTAAATTTCTTTTTTCCAGCATATAGTAAAATGCGGGCAGGACATAGAGTGTCAGGACTGTTCCGCACAGCAAACCGTAAACGATTACCGTTGCCAGCGGACGCTGTACGTCGGAGCCGATTCCTGTGGAGAGGGAGGCGGGCAGCAGTCCCAGAACCGCTACGGTAGCCGTCATCATCACGGGACGCATGCGGTGGGATGCTCCGGAGATGA
>JAISDR010000306.1 GCA_031264645.1 Prevotellaceae bacterium
GTACCCCGAGTGGGACTTGAACCCACACGAACATTGCTGCTCACAGGATTTTAAGTCCTGCGTGTCTACCAATTCCACCATCAGGGCAGGCAATTTTGCGGGTGCAAAGTTAAACTAAATTTTGTTCATAGCAACATTCCCGTACAATTTTTTTTCGAGCTTGCGTTTTCTCCTTACATTTTTATTCTGTCGCATCAATCAACTCTGTAAGTTCGATATACTTTTGACGTTGCTTTTCGTTCAAATTGTTTTCGAGAAAATCTGTTTTTAGTCTTCCATACCAGTGATAAAGAAATCTTTCTGAAGATATGGAAGGCAATTTATGATTTTCGAGTATAAAGGATTTGATTTTACGGTAATTTTTGTTCCATTGAAAAGCGCGTTTATTGGAATCATAATTAGCATATTGAGTTTTAACTCTTTTTATTTCTTTTTGCTGTCCTTCATCTATTATGTAAACGCCTTTGCTTACCCGCACCCACCATACGCCAAGTATCCTTTCATCTCTGTTTTTGGAAGATGCAAAGGGAAAATGCTCATTTTCGACAATAAATTTTTCCAGACAGGAGACGCGCTGAGCAAACGGCATGAGCGAATTTTCCGTACGTTCATATTTAGGATGATATTTCTTGTACGCCAGTCCGAAAAATTCGTTATTGAAAAAAACAAAGCGATGTTGAGTATCATTAAACATTGAAGTCCGCACGCTTGCAGTATTTGTCTCGGGAAAATACTGTAAAACGTAATCGGTAATATCTTTTGATGACTGCGGCGATTTCTTTTTAGATAAAAATTCGATAATACAGCTGCGGATAGTCCCGAATTTAACATGCGTCCATTCCTTTAAAAGATAAATGCTTTTTCTGTTTCTGTACGAAATGGACTCGTGTTTCAGCAGTGAAGGTCGCAACTGTACAGGATCGGAATAGTAATGTTCCGGATTTATCCTTTTAAATTCGGCAAAAACCTCGGACAAATGCATTGGATTGCCATTATTTTTCAATATGTCATATACCTTATCCGACATGGTTTTCCTCTTGTATGCAGAAATTTTGATACGCCCGTCCATATCGGGATATATCTGAAATTCAAGACGGAGTATCTCCTTTACTATGTCTGCAATATTAGCTCTTGCCTCCGGAACGGATTTTTTCCAGCACTTGCTTTTGGCTACGAGGGTTTGAATATCCTGCAAATACTCAGACTTGTTGCCTAACTGGATTGCATTAAATTCCAACTTGAATTTATCAAAATCAAATATTTCGACAATTTCATTTTTAACAAGGAATGTATTGTGCCAGCTGTTTTTTGTGAGTTTCGAATCCAATCCTCCAAAAAGAGTGTAATTGTCATAATACAGGATAATTAACAATATTTGCAGAATAAACTCCTCCGAAAAGTTACACTGTTCTTCATTTATATAGAATTGCATGTCTTCCTGCCAGATTGCATCTTTAGAGCAGGGTTCGTAAAGTTGCCAGTTTTTGTCCTGAAAAAATATTGATTTATAGCGAAATATTTCTCCAAAAACCTCTTTCCGGATTTGTCGCACACGTTCCCGCGAAATCGAATATTTAGCAGCAAATTCGTTTAGCGAGATCGTTTTTTGATTCCGATAAATCCTAAAAGTCTCTTTCAGGGCATTTACATCTCTTTCGCTGTCGTTTTCCAGTTGCTTTTCCAGTATCCAAAACATCGGGAAATGACCGTATTTCAGATAATAGGAAACCGGATATTCGGCAGAACAACCGGTCAATCCGTAATGATTATAAATTTCTTCTTTTAGATACTCTTCTTTTGACATATAAAATTGTCTCGTTATCTCTGTTTTTAATTTTTCTTTTAAGTCGATAGCTTCCCGCATATTTCTCGTATAAAAATGTTCTGCCGGCGGGTTATTATTACCCGGACCGGTCAAATATTCGCTTACAAAAGTGATAAGCGGGACATGTTCCAGCCAGATACGGACGCTGACAGAGCACGTCTGTATAATTTGCTCATATTTATTTTCAATCGATTTCTTTTTAAAGTCATCCAGCAGCAAGGCATTAAAGCGTTCTGTCATTTCGGACTCGTCCTGTACGCTTACCTCTTCAAGTTTGGGCAAAGTGCGGTTTGGTATTGTAGACGTTAATGTCTCGCACAGCCACTGTAATTCGAGAAAAGTTTTCGGACCTGCGCCTTCGATGTTTCTAAATGACTCGCCATTTCCGTAATAAATCAATATATCGTACAGCGATTCCAGTCCGGTTTTTATACAACAGTTGGCAGTACGAACAGAAATATCCTTTGTTTTTACCAGGTCTTCGGTCAGGGGATATAATTTTCGATCTGTCATATCTTTTCAAATTACTTAAACAATCGTTTTTACTGAATATTTCTGCTTCGAAACTACAATACAGTTACCCAGCCATACTTATCTTCTTCGTCGCCGAGCTGGATTGCCTGAAGTTTTTTATACAGTTTCACGCTCCATTCTCCCGGTTCGTCGCTGTAGGCGTACATTTTACCGGCTTCCTTATCCTGAATGCTTTTGATTGGCGTGATTACCGCAGCAGTTCCACATGCGCCCGTTTCTTCGAACTCAGCCAGCTCTTCGACGGGAACTTTCCTGCGTTCGACCTTCAAGCCAAATTCTTCGGCTAAAGTACACACGCTAAGATTGGTTATCGACTGAAGGATGGAAGATGAATCGGGCGTAACATATGTTTTATTTTTTATTCCGAAGAAATTTGCCGGACCGCACTCGTCGATATATTTCTTTTCCTTGGCGTCGAGGTACAGCACCATTTTAAATCCTTCGTCATGAGCCTGTTCACCCGAAGCAAGAGATGCGGCATAGTTTCCGCCGACCTTATATCGTCCCGTGCCCAGAGTCGCCGCCCTGTCCACGTCGCGCGCTACTTTGACGTCCACGCATTTGAAGCCTGTCGGGAAATACGGTCCCACAGGAGATACGAACATCACGAGCAAATATTCGTCGGTAGGAGCAACGCCAAGTTTTGCGCCTGTGCCGATCAGCAGCGGACGGATATACAGCGAAGCGCCTGTGCCGTAAGGAGGGATAAATTCCTGATTCAGGCTGACAACTTTTTTTACCGCTTCCTCGAAAATCTCTTTTGGGACTTCGGGCATAAGTATTCCTCTCGCGGACAGGTTCATCCGTTCCCAGTTGTTTTGCCAGCGGAATATCCTGATTTTACCGTCCTGACCACGGAACGCTTTCAAGCCTTCGAAGGCTTCCTGTCCGTAGTGCAGAGATGAAGCGCTGATATGCAGAACAATATGTTCCGACGAGGATATTTCTACTATTCCCCATTTTCCGTCGCGATACGTGCAGCGGACATTGTAATTAGTGGGATAATATGCAAACGGCAATTTACCCCAATCTTCAGGTATTGTTTTCATTTATAAAACATTATTATGTTAAAACCATTATTATTCATATTCCTTCCAGCTTTTGATTTTTATGTCGTCAATACTGTATTTGATAAACGAATTGATAAACGCCGACGCCAGACGGGCATTGGTTATCAGCGGGATATTGTAGTCTATCGCGCTTCTTCTTATCGTGTAATCGTTTCTCAGCTCTCCCTGCGTCAAGTTTTTCGGGATATTGATAACCAGATCTATCTGCTTATCTTTCAGCAAATCCAGAGCGTTGGGATGCTTGTCTTCATCGGGCCAGTGCACCTGTATCGAAGGCACTCCATTGTCTGCCAGAAAACGGTTTGTCCCGCCCGTAGCATAAATTGTATATCCTCTCTGTGCAAGTTTCCGGGCACATTCGAGCAGTTCGGGCTTTGTTTTCGCCGGTCCGGTAGACAGCATGATGTTCTTTTTCGGGATTGAATATCCGGAAGACAGCATCGAATTTAAGAGCGCTTCGTAGAAATCGTCGCCTATGCAACCCACCTCTCCCGTCGAAGCCATGTCGACGCCTAAAATGGGGTCGGCATTCTGCAATCGCGAGAACGAGAATTGAGACGCCTTTATTCCCACATAATCAAGGTCGAATGCCGATTTCTCGGGTTTTTCGACTTTGATATCGAGCATTATCTTTGTCGCAAGCTCAATAAGATTGAGTTTAAGCACTTTCGAGACAAAGGGGAAACTGCGCGACGCCCGCAGATTACATTCAATAACCTTGATATCGTTGTCTTTTGCCAGATACTGGATATTGAAAGGTCCGGTGATATTCAGGGCTTTTGCGATTTTGCGCGATATGCGCTTAATCCTGCGGACAGTCTCTATATAAATCTTTTGCGGTGGGAACTGTATGGTTGCATCGCCCGAATGTACTCCTGCAAACTCCACATGTTCCGATATGGCATAAGCTATTATATCTCCGCTGTTTGCGACGGCGTCCATCTCTATTTCCTTTGCATCGACAATAAACTCGGAAACGACAACAGGGTGCTTTTTCGACACTTCTGCCGCAAGATTAAGAAACTGTTCGAGTTCCGCCTCATTCGAACACACATTCATCGCCGCCCCCGAAAGGACGTAGGAAGGACGAACAAGCACGGGAAATCCCACTGTTTCAATAAACTGATGCAGTTCGTCCAAAGTAGTCAATTCTTTCCATCTTGGCTGGTCGATATTCAACTCATCAAGCATGGACGAGAATTTATGCCTGTCTTCGGCTCTGTCGATTGATTTGGCGGACGTTCCAAGCAGACTTACGCCCGCGTCGTCCAAACGTACTGCAAGATTATTCGGAATCTGCCCGCCCATGGATATTACCGTCCCGTAAGGCTTTTCCAAATCTACAATATCCATTACCCTTTCGTAGCTCAATTCGTCAAAATACAGCCGGTCGCACATATCGTAGTCGGTGCTGACGGTTTCGGGGTTATAATTAATCATGATTCCCCTGTAGCCGCTGTTGCGTATGGTTTGCAATGCGTTGACACTGCACCAGTCAAACTCAACGCTGCTTCCAATCCTGTACGCTCCCGAGCCAAGCACTAT
>JAISDR010000019.1 GCA_031264645.1 Prevotellaceae bacterium
AGGTGGTTTAGCCTTAAATACGATACAATTTTTTCATCACAACAGCTGTCCGTGAAGGGAGGTAGACTTTCAACAGATGCTGTTTATAGTAAGGATGAGTATGATACGGATAATTATCGCCGATTCTGTCGAATCCGTTGAAAGAAGGCGAATCGCTGTTAAGAATAATTTCATAGCTTCCCTCGTCTGTCTCAACCGCATAATCGGCAAACGACTGCGTCGGATTGAAATTAAAGAAAAACAATGTATCGCCGCGCTTGAATACCAAAACCTGAGCCTTCTGATTTACAGACAGGGCAAACGGCTCATGATCAAAAAAATTCTCCTGCCTCGCAAGGGAAATCATAGCCTTGTCGAACTCCGCCAGATAACGGTATCTCAAGTTGGAATCGTCCCGCAAAGACCACTGCCGGCGGGCATATTTATACGACCAGTTATTGCCCTGACGGGGAAAATCAATCCATTCGGGATGACCAAATTCGTTTCCCATAAAGTTCAGATATCCATTTCCGGCAGTTGCCAGACTTGCCAGACGGATCATTTTATGCAAGGCAATTCCTCTGTCGACAGTCAGATTTTCGCAAAAGATATTCATCGAATAGTACATTTCGCTGTCGATCAGCCGGAATATGACAGTCTTGTCTCCGACCATCGCCTGATCGTGAGATTCGGCATAACTTATTGTTTTTTCATCTTTCCGCTTGCGGCACAGTTCGTAGAACATGTCGCCCACATCCCATGCCTCGTCCGGCTTGTCCACAATCGTTTTTATCCAGAAATCGGCAACGCCCATTGCCATCCTGTAATCGAAACCTGTTCCTCCCCCGGCTTGCGGCGCGGCTAAGCCCGGCATCCCGCTGACGTCTTCGGCGATTGTGATTACTCCGGGATTCAGCTTGTGCAGCAGCTTGTTGGCAAGAGCGAGGTATATTATTGCATTCTCGTCCTGATTCCCGTCAAAGTAGCAGGAATAATCGGTGAAATTGCGTCCCAAGCCATGGTCGCGGTACATCATGCTTGTTACGCCGTCGAAACGGAATCCGTCGAATTTAAATTCCTCCAGCCAGTATTTACAGTTGGACAGCAGGAACGCCAGGACAGTATTTTTCCCATAATCAAAACAGCGCGAGTTCCATAACGAATGATATCCCCTTTCCCCGCTGTAAAAATACAGGTCGGTCGTTCCGTCGAAACAGCTCAATCCTTCCTGTTCATTGCTCACGGAATGAGAGTGTACAATGTCCAGAATAACTCCGATTCCCAAACCGTGAGCCTCGTCTATCAGCTGCTTAAGCTCGTCCGGAGTACCGAAACGGGAACTGACTGCAAAAAAACTGGATACCTGATAGCCGAACGAACCGTAGTACGGATGTTCCTGTATAGCCATCAGCTGCACCATATTATAGCCAGCGGCGGCTATTTTCGGCAATACGGTTTTGCGAAATTCGCCGAATGTCGATACTTTTTCCTTTTCCGACGACATCCCGATATGCGCTTCGTAAATCAGCGGATAATCGGGCGTTTCAGGCGTCCTGTGTTTCCATTGATATTTTCTCGGAGGTTCCCATACCTGAGCCGAAAATATTTTCGTTTCCTCATCCTGCAAGACTCTGCGACAGTAAGCCGGAATGCGTTCGCCTTCACCGCCCTGCCACTTTATTATCAGCTTGTACAGATCGCCGTGATGCAGTACTTCCGCCGGAATTTTCAACTCCCAGTCCCAACGATTGATTTTGCTCATCCTGTATTTTTCAGAAGCCTTCCATTCCGAGAAATCTCCCACGAAATAAATTTCGCTTGCGAAAGGAGCTTTTTCTC
This sequence comes from Prevotellaceae bacterium, assembly GCA_031264645.1. Classification (GTDB taxonomy): domain Bacteria; phylum Bacteroidota; class Bacteroidia; order Bacteroidales; family UBA932; genus JAIRLF01. The sequence continues at coordinate 1,819 of JAISDR010000019.1, forward strand.
TGAAACACCAGTAATCGCGGTATTTATGCAATCCGTAGTAAAGATGACCGTTGGCAATGTCTTCGAGAGAACCGCCTGCGCACAAGTCTTTTTCTTTAAGAGTGAATTTCCTGATACGTTCATTGATAACGTATGTGTAAGGTTCAAGGCTGGGATCGTTTTTTATTAGACCGGGAACATCCATAGCATTTGCTTTTTGTTTGATGTTAAGTAATTTAGTGCCCAGGACAAGATTTGAACTTGCACACCGAAAACCGGCGCTACCCCCTCAAAGTAGTGTGTCTACCAATTTCACCACCTGGGCTTTTAAGAACCTCGTGCCCGGAACAGGACTCGAACCTGCACAACCTTGCGATTACTAGTCCCTGAAACTAGCGCGTCTACCAATTTCGCCATCCGGGCTTTTGCGGGCGCAAAGGTAACAATTTCCTTTTAATACAAAACAAAATAAAAGTCCATTTTTGCTGCAAATATCTTTCTCGCCGGATAATATGCATCGTTTCAATTGATTATTGCAATACAAAAAAGATGAAAAATAGCGAGAAGAATTATAGAAAAAGGAGTAAAAACCACGACCGGGCAACATTTTATGTGGAAAATGCGCCCTCAAATCGTCATTTTTCATTCTTTCATTTATCATTTTCGATTCAAGATTATATATCAGTAAATGAAGGGAAAAAGCAGGGTATTTTCAATTAGGATTAATGATTTTTCAGTTTTTTGAACAAAATATTTCATCAT
>JAISDR010000027.1 GCA_031264645.1 Prevotellaceae bacterium
ATATAACAGATTTGTTGTCCCGGTTTGTCGCCGCTGTATCTGCCTGTACCCGCTACTGTATCCGTACACTGAAGTATACGGTTAATAAAGTGTCATCCCTGCGGGATTTATCGGTCATCTCCGGTATCTTAAGGATGATACTGCTGATGAAGTATACAGACGGAGACTGTATATTATCAATCACATACCCCGCCAAGTCCCGCAGGGACGACACTTTATTAACCGTATACTTCAGTGTACGGACATGGGGCTTATTTATTTTTTGTCCCTGCCGGGACATCACCGTTCTCTGGATTTTCAATTGTCCTCACTGGTTTTATCCGTTCGAAAACATAGTAAACACAAGGAATAACAATCAGACTCATTAAAGTTGAAGTAATTAATCCGCCGACGACAGCTATAGCCATAGGGGAGCGCAAGGAACTGCCTTCGCCAATATTGAATGTCAGCGGGAGCAAAGCCAGTATTGTTGTTAAGCTGGTCATAATAATCGGTCGGATACGCTGCTGGCCGGCCTGTACGATAGCATCGACAAGTTCCATTCCCGAAGACTTCAACTGATTAATACGGTCGACCAGAATAATAGAATTGTTCACGGCGATACCTGCAAGCATCACCACGCCGATTATGCCCATTATGTTAACAGTTGTTCCCGTGATAAAAAACAGCAGTACAGCGCCAACCACAGCCAGAGGTATTGTGAGGAGTATGGTAAACGGATGAAGCAGAGATTCAAACTGTGACGCCAGCACCATGTAAACCAGCACAATCGACAGAATCATCGCAAACATGAGACTGTTCATCGATTCCTGCCGTTTTTCTTCTTCCCCGGTAACCGTTACAGAGTAGTTTGAAGGCAATTCGATATTTGTCATGGCAAGGCGTACATCCCGGGCGATCTTGTCCAGAGATTTGTTTGAGTCGATATTTGCCATGACTTTACTGATTCTGTTCTGGTTACGTCTGAATATTTCTTTTGGAGCCTGCGTTTGTTCGACAGTGCAAATTTCCTGCAGGCGATATTCCTGATCTCCGTTTTTTATAATCAGAGAGCCTAAGGCATTAATGGAAATATCAGGTACTTTGATAACTATATTGCGCATTTCTCCGCGATATTCCATTTGTCCGGCATTTCTTCCGCCCAGCTGCTGCTTTAATTGTTCTATAACAGTACCAACGCTTATATTATTGATACCGGCGACCGTGCGATCGACAGAGATTGTCAGCTCAGGAGCGCCGTCCTCAATAGAAGAAGCGATATTGTACAAACCCTTAACTTCATGCATGCGTTTTTTGACTTCCTCGGTGATTGCAGCTATTTCGGGCAATTCTTCACCCTTAATTTCGACAACCACGGGAGCCGATTCGTTTCCCAGAATTGAACCCGGCGAATTTTCTTCCTGCTGAACGGACAACTCCAGCCCGTCGGGATTTTGCGCCGTTTCTATCAGTTGAGCGATAATCGTTTCCGGAGACAATTTGCAGGCGGGAGAAAGGATTACCTTCATCATGGCGGTATTTTCCCCTTCGAAAATAGCGTTTTCCAAACCGCTGCCTTCTCCAATATGGCTGTAAATTGTTATTAATGAATCGCCGGTGATTTCGTGAAGCAGGTTTTCGAGATTTGTAACCGCTGCGCTTGTACGTTCCAGACGGGTAGCTTCCGGCATTCGGGCTGTAACAGTAAATCCTTTGCTTTCAGTGCGCGGCATAAATTCCGTACCGATATGGGGAAGCAGCATAGCCGAGCCTGCAAGCAATAATACGGCGACCACGATTACCAGACTGCTGTGATGTATCAGTTTAGTCAACAGGCGGCTGTACCAGTTTAGACGTATGGATTTAATTGCCTTATATTCATTCTTTTTCGATATTTTATTGTACATTGCCGGGATGACCAGTACAGCTACAAATAATGATGATAAAAGCGAAAAAGTTACCGTCCAGGCCTGATCCTTGAACAGTTCGCCCGATGCGCCGTGCAAGTAAACGATAGGAAGAAATACAACGATAGTCGTTAGTGTAGAGGCGGTTATCGCTCCCGCCACTTCCGAAGTGCCTGTAATAATAGCTTCTTTCAGTCCAAGCCCCTTTTCCTGATTTCGGAATATGCTCTCGATGACTACAATGGCATTGTCTATCAACATTCCAGCGCCGAGCGCCAGTCCTCCCAAAGTCATGATATTCAAAGTCAATCCATTAAAAAACATCAAATTGAATGTCGCTACTATGGATATGGGTATTGCAAGGCTCACAATCAGGGTCGTGCCTATCCTCCGCAGAAAAATGAAAAGTACAATCACGGCAAGAATAATGCCAATAACAGCGCTCTCTTTCACCTCGTCGATAGCTGTTTTGATGAATGTACCCTGATTGGTGATTATGCGAAAGTTATATCCCGGCAAAGCCTGTTCGATGACAGCCAGTTGACGGTTTATTTCGTTAACCACATTCACGGTATTGAAACGCATTTCCTTATAAATCGACAGACCGATGCTTCTTTCGCCATTGATGCGCACGATATTTTTTGGACGTACATTTTCGAATTTAACGGAAGCGACTTCTTTCAGCATCAAAGGCGCTTTATCGTTGTTGGCTGTTGCTGCGGCATTTTCATTCTGCGCTGAGGCATTTCTGTCCTGTGCGTTAACCGGTTTATAGCCGACAATCAGGTTCTCGAAATCCTCTTTGGAAACAAACATCGTAGAACTTTTGACCAGATACTGCAAGCCCAGTTCGCTGACGCGCCCGCCGGAAACAGTCTGATTATTGGATTCTATACGTCCGGCAATATCTTCCATCTTCAGTTTGAAGGCGTCCAGCCTGTACGGGTCGGTTTCGATAATCAGCCGGATTTCTTCTTCGCCCGAGAGTTCTACTTCGGCAACACCTTCCAAACGAACGAGTTCATTGCGGATATAATTTTCTGCGACTCTCCTCAATTCCGCCATGTCGGTGATATTTCTGTGCGACATTCCAAGCAGTACAACGGGAGCCATATTGGGGTCGTGTTGAGTGATTTTCAGTTCGGTAATGGCAGGATTTTGAGAAAATGACGTCATAATCTTTTGCAGATCAAGAAAAGCCTCATCCATATTTTTCTTCCAGCCGTATTCAACAGTAATGCGCGCAGAACCCGATTTGACGATGGAAGAGACCTGTATCACATCGTTTTGGCGAATTGCCATTGATTCCATGTTTTTTACAAACTGTTTTTCTATCTCTTCGGGCGGACGTTCGCCGGCTTTTATTTCGATAAAAAGTCGCGGATTATTCATATCCGGAAACAAATCCACGCTCAACTTGTCGTAGGATATTTTTCCGAGCAAAAGAACGCCTAAAACCACCATGCTGACAGTTACAGGATTGTTGATAGCAAATTTCACAATATTTCTCATGACTGCTATTTTTGCACTTTCACTTTACTGTCTTCCCTCAGCGTCTCAAATCCGCGAATAACAAGGTTGTCGTTTTCGTTCAGGCCTTCAAGTATCTGCACGTTATTTTCATCCTCAAGCCCTGTCCGTATATTCCGCCGGGCAGCCGTATTTTTTTCTACAATGTATACATACTTTCTGTTTCGGTTGGACTGTATGACTTCTTTAGGGATAATTATCGAATTTTCAGCATTATCTACAATGATGTCAGCTTTTACAAACATGCCGGGACGCAATATCAGTTTGTCATTTCGAACGAGTATCTTTCCTTTGAACGTACGCGTTTCCATGCTGATGGCAGGAGACAGCTCGCTTACAAGTCCTTTGAGCGTATCATTGGGAATGGTGTAGTGTGTGATGTGAACCGGCTGTTCGGTTTTCATGTAAGCGATGACGCTTTCCGGCAGATTGATATCCATGTACATGTATGAATAATTCATGATTCCGACCATCGGTTTGCCCTGATCCACTCTCACATTCGGAGTATAATGCGGCAAACTGACTATCACGCCATCGAAAGGAGCTTTTATATTCATCTTTTCCAGATTCAGTTTTGCGCTTTCCAGATCATGTCGGGCATTGATTACTTTCACTTCGGTGTTGCGCATGTCAACCCGCGTAACTCCGCCCTTTTCGTAGAGCGCTTTCTGTTTAACCTGTTCCTGTTCTGCAATTTCCAGATTGAGTTCTTTGGAATCAAACGCGATTCCATTTTCGTATTCCTTATCTTCCAGACGGATAATAATCTGTCCTTTGGACACCTTGTCGCCAAGTTTGAATGGCTTAGCCGTTAGCGGATTGGTTTGCAGACAGTATATCCCGCCTGTCATGGAATTTAGATCCACGTTATAGGTGGACAGAACTGTTCCCGTAGTATTAATCAATTTGCTGATTGAACCCTTTTTCAGTTCTTTGACAGTTACGGGAGTGGCAATGTCGTCATTAATGTTCTGATGCTGATCGTTACATCCAGCAAGCAGTAATCCAAATGCAATTATGCTGACAATAAAACCGTTAAGATGCTTCATACCGTTCTTTTTTCTTAATTTTTAATTGTTCCCAAAGTGGGTTTACTGTTTATTTCGTCTTTTTCAACCTTACCGTCTCTCAGGCGGATAATCCTGCGGGCATACGATGCAATTTCTTCTTCATGAGTAACAACGATTATCGTATTTCCTTTATTATATATTTCTTCGAAAATATGCATAATGTCAATCGAAGTTTTGGAATCAAGGTTTCCGGTTGGTTCGTCAGCCAGAATTATGGACGGATTATTTACCAGCGCTCTTGCAATAGAAACACGTTGCCGTTGTCCTCCTGACAATTCGTTGGGCTTATGGTCTTTGCGGTTATCCAAATCCACATTTACCAGAACTTCCAGACCGCGCTTGATTCTTTCGTGTTTTTGTACTCCGGCATAAATCAGCGGCAAACAGACATTTTCGAGGGTAGAATAACGTGGAAGCAGATTAAAAGTCTGAAATACAAAACCTATTTCCTTGTTTCTTACTTCGGCCAGAGCATTATCTTCCATCTCGCTGACGTCTATCTGATTGAGAATGTATTTGCCTTTCGTGGGAGTATCCAGACATCCCAGCATGTTCATCAGCGTCGATTTTCCCGAACCTGAGGGACCCATAATAGCAACATACTCATTATAGTTGATAGATAGCGAAACTCCATCCAAAGCTCTTACTTCCTGACTGCCTACCTGATAGATTTTACTGATGTCTTCGACTTTAATTACTTCCATATTTTGTATTATAACAGATTTATTTTAAAGGCAATAATTCTACTGTCTTATAAAAAATTTCAGCGCCTTCAAGCTGCAGCAGAATTTTACCTTCGGAAATGCTAAGATTTTCCGCATGATTCACCAGATGCCCATTCACATAATGCTCCGATTTACTGTCAATACAGATAACTTCAATAGTATTCCATTCCTGTCCCGGATTTTCAAAATTGGCAGTACGGACGATGCGGTTATTAATTTTTTGGTTTGGCGAATCGGCGGTAGCTCCTCCCACGCACCAGTAATCTCCGCAATCTTCTTCCTGAATCTGACATTCAATGGATTTTGGCCAGATTTCATCTTTTGCCGCAGCGGGAAAATGATAAAGTATTCCGCTGTCGCGCCGACTGTTCTGGCGGGGAGGATATTTTTTTTCGCCCCAGCGAAAAACTACGCGAAGATAATAATCCCTGTAAGAATTTTCGGTACAGATATATCCCATGCTTTCTCCGGCAAGATGAATAATCCCGTTTTCGACATTGAAAGCCTTTTCGACGTCTTTATTTACGCCATGCTTTGAAAAAGTATACCATCCGTCGAGGTTTTTACCATTAAACAAAGGTGTAATTTTTATTTTGCTTTTTAATTTTGTAAACAAAATCTTATCCTTGTGCCCTTTCAAGATTTCGGGAACAGGGATTTTCTTTGCATAAATATTTGCAGAGGCAAATATGCAGAGAATCATCACAACTACTATACGATTTATTTTCATGATCTTAACATATTTTTTTTTAAATATCCAATTAACAATTACAGCGTAAAAGTAGTATTTTTTTTAATACAAACTCGAAAAAAATATATTCAGCTTTCAACCTGATAATAGAATTTGATTTTATCGAATTTCTCTTCCGCCATTTTGAGGGAGTATGCCGAATCGGCGAGAAACACCTTTCTTCCGTATTTATCCAAAGCGATGCTGTTGTATTTGCGTGTCATAAAATCGTCCAACTGCGCCCTGTCTTCGCTGTCGAACCAGCAAGCCTTGTGGAGGAGGACAGGTTCGTATTTGCATTTGGCGCCGTACTCGTGTTCCAGACGGTACTGGATAACGTCGAACTGCAGCATCCCGACGCATCCGATTATTTTTCTGCCGTTGATTTTCAGGGTAAACAGCTGGGCGACGCCTTCGTCCATCAACTGGTCAATGCCTTTTGTCAACTGTTTCGATTTCATCGGGTCGGCGTTTTCGATATACCGGAACAGTTCGGGCGAAAAACTCGGGATACCTTTGAAATTAAGTATCTCCCCTTCGGTCAGAGTATCTCCTATCTTGAAATTTCCCGTGTCGTGCAGTCCGACGATATCTCCGGGAAACGATTCATCGACAACAGATTTCTTATCGGCAAGGAAAGTGTTGGGCGCCGAAAACCTCATCTGTTTCCCCAGCGCGACATGGAAGTACGACTTGTTCCGTTCGAAAATGCCCGAACATATTTTGAGGAACGCTATCCTGTCACGATGATTGGGATCGAGGTTTGCATGTATTTTAAACACAAAACCGGTGAGTTTCGCTTCGAAGGGGTCTATTTCGCGGACGTCTGTTACGGATTTTTGCGGATAAGGCGCAATCTCCACAAAGCAGTTAAGCAATTCCCTGACTCCAAAATTATTCACGGCGCTGCCGAAAAATACCGGAGCGAGTTTACCTGCTTCGTATTGCAACTTGTCAAATTCGGGATAAACGGTTTCGATAAGCTCCAAATCGTCCCGCAGTCTTTTGCTTGCCGATTCTCCCAATGCTGTTTGCGCTTCGATTGATTCCAGATCAGTGATTTCCACGATATTTTCAGACAGTCTTTGTTTGTCGGCGGAATAGAATAGCTGCAATTTTGTTTCGAAACGGTTGTAAACGCCTTTGAACGAAGACCCCGCTCCGATGGGCCAGCTAAGAGGGATGACGCCTATTTTCAGTTCCTTTTCTATTTCGTCCAGCAGGTCGAAGGGGTCTTTGGCTTCCCTGTCGAGCTTATTGACAAAGACAATCACCGGCGTATTTCTCATCCTGCACACTTCCATCAGGCGGCGGGTTTGCAGCTCGACGCCTTTCGCTCCGTCAATCACAATGATAACGCTGTCGACAGCGGTCAGCGTCCGGTATGTATCTTCTGCAAAATCTTCGTGTCCGGGAGTGTCCAGAATATTGATTTTCCTGTTCCGGTATTCAAAAGTCATAACCGAAGTCGAAACGGATATGCCCCGCTGGCGTTCTATCTCCATAAAGTCGGACATCGCCGATTTCCGGATTTTGTTGGATTTTACAGCTCCCGCGACATGAATCGCTCCTCCGAAAAGAAGAAGTTTTTCTGTCAGGGTTGTTTTCCCTGCATCGGGATGGGCTATAACTGCAAATGTTCTGCGTCTTTCAATCTCCTGCTTAAATGTCATTCTACCGTACCGATCAAATAAAAAGTAAGATTTCTCTGTTTTGGAGAATTTGTTACTACTGTTGTACCATAGAATTTCTCGCCCAAATCGTTTGCTGTCAGTTCAAGACTTAGAGTTGCCGATTTTCCCGGCTTGATTGAAGTTGCGCTTATCGACGATTTCACGCAGTCGCAGTCGCTTGTGATTTTACGGATTATCAGGTCTGTCTTTCCTTCGTTTTTAATCTCGAAAGTACCCGTAACTTTACTTCCCTTACTGATTTTATTAAACTGGTGATTGGTGTTCTCCGCCTTGGCTACGGGAGCTTTTTCAAGTTCGTCGGAAGTTAGCGACGAGAAATCTTCTTCGATAGTGGCTCTCACCATCAGGACGCCTTTTGTCGATTTGACTTTGACCGTTATATTGTCGGTAACTGCACCGAAATCTTTCTTCTTTGCGGCATTGTACGTGCATTGAATCATGCCTTTCGCTCCGGCGGGAATGCTGACAGGGTCTGCTTTTATGCTTATGTGAGCCGGCACATTTTCGAAATTAAGTATCGCAGGAGTCGTTCCCGTGTTGATAACTTCAAGGTTTTCGGTTCTTATGCCCGTGGAAGATACTTTGTACAGTTCCAAAGTACTGTTTTTCATGCGTACTTTGTCAACGGCAAACGGATACTGTTCTTCAACAGTAAGCACTTTTGCCTCTACGTTTCCCTTGATATTCAAAACTACGCGATTGTTTTCCGCATTGGAGATAACCGTCAGGTTTTTATCAAAATAATTCGGACGTCCGGAAGGGTCGAATGTGGCTTTCACTATTCCCGATTTACCCGGCAGCACAGGCTCTTTGGTGTATTCGGGCGAAGTGCATCCGCAAGTTGTCTCGACATTCTGTATAACCAAAGGAGCATTTCCTGTATTTTTAAATGGAAAAACGTGTGAAACAGGTCCATTTGCTTCCTTCACATTACCGAACTCGTGTTTCACCTGCGAAAACTGTATTTTAGCCTGGGCGAATACACCAGCATAAGCCAAATTTAAAAAAAACGATAATAATACTAACTTTTTCATGAATATATGTATTAAAACTTATTATTAATTATTAAAAAATACCTTTTATATCAAATATCGTGCCGAAAAATATGCATAAGCAAAGGAAACAGAAATCTGCTTCCCTTTTCCTGTATGTAACTATTAACCAAAACAACAATTATGAAAAACACAATCGTCCATTAGATTTGGCAGCGCCTAAATGGTTTAACAATCACTTTTCAAAACCGCCGCAAAAGTAATTAAAGATATTAAAAATTGAAATAATCTCCGGAAACGGGTGTATTGACTGCGTCGAACTTCGTTTCCAAAATGTCGAACCGATGTCCTGCGACAAGGCTCGTTTGTATTTATCGGCGAGCTATATAACAGGCGTTTTTTATGGTCAGGCTAACCTATCCGGAATTTCCGGATAGGCATCCGGAACTTCCGGATCACGATCCGGAAACTTCGGATCGCGATCCGGAAACTTCGGATCACGATCCGGAAACTTCGGATCACGATCCGGAAACTTCGGATAGCTATCCGGAATTTCCGGATCGCCGTCCGCTTACTTACAGTCAGGCTAATCGCTTACTTATAGCCAGGTTAGTTACTTACTCGGGCTTTTGTCAGGCTAAAGCCGAAACGATTCAGGCTGAAGCATAAAAGGCTTCAGTTTATTTCGTCCATATTTGTGATATTGTTAAGGATAGCATAGATTGCCAGTCCGGATAACGAGCGGATTCCCGTTTTTTCGACGATATTTTTCCGGTGACTAATGACAGTATGCGGGCTTATCGCGAGTTTGTCGGCGACTTCCTTGTTTGACAGTCCTTTGAGCAGCAGTTTCAGGACGTCCTTTTCCCTGTCGGTAAGTTTTTCGCCTGTCGTATCCTGTTCTTTCTTCTGTTTATTCCGGATTCTGCTAAGTATAATGTCTTCGGTATCCGTAATATATATTGTGGATGTGAACATGCCGTAAATTTCCCTGTCGAAGTACTGATACATCAGTCCAATGAAGGGGATTCTGTCGGAGATTCCGATTTTTTGCCGCATCTTGTCCAGGTCGGTGTCTTTCAGCCTGTCGGGATTGATGATTACGAGGTCGGGCTTTTCGTCCTTGAATATGAAGAACCAGTCGTCAATGCTGTCGAGTTTAGCTATTTGAGAACAAACATTATGCGATTTAAGTAAATGCGTCAGTCCTTCCTTTATAATATTTGATTTTTCTATTATCGCAATAATTTTGTACATCACTTGATTTTTTCGATATTAGTTTCCATGTTCTTTACAAAAGGGACGAGGATATTATCTTCCAGCTGAGTATGATACATCAGATCGCGTTCCAGATTGATGAGTTTGTTCAGTATCTGCTTCCGGTATCCCGAGACAATTGTCGGCGGAATGTATTTGATCAGTATATTTTTCAGATCGAGCAGCTTGTGACCTATATCCGTATGATTTCTTTCAAATTCCCTTATTTTGAAATCCTTTGTTTTCCTGTTATGCAGGACGTTGGCGATATACGGGAACACCTTTTTGTCCTCGTACATGAAATGTTCGTCTATTTCCTGTACATATTCGTCGAAAAAGTCGACCAGCATTTTCCCGTATTCCACAGGAATTTCCCTTGAAAAGTTTTCGATCAGCTCTTTCAGTTCGGGGATTTTGATGAGCTTGAAATTGTTGTGCGAAGTTTGCAGGAACATCAGCAGGTCGTGTATCTCCGTCCTGTTCAGTATTCTGGAAGGGATTGTCCTGCAGTATACGCTGATTACGACTTCCAGAGTGTTCGGGGCGATACAGTATTCCTTAGCGACTTCTGCAATGGTCTTGTCGCCAAGTCCCAGGGGTATATTGAAATATTCCAGCACATTAAGAACATTCGGATGTTCGATAATCACATTTGTCAGCTTTGACTTGACCGATATGTTTGTTTCAATTTCATACATTGTCTTCCGTTTTTTGAGTATTTATAATTTCCAGCGCTTTCTGGACAGTCTTGTCAAACCTGTTAAGCAGGAAAGTCGCGCCCAGGTCGGACATTGGCGACATCTGGCTTATGTAAACTTTGAGATACCTGTCGAGAAAGAGTTTCGATTTGTCTATTTCCTTTTCCGAATCGCGGACGCCACAACTTTTAATATAGCTGTTAAATTCGGGAAAGGGATTGTTCTTTTTGAAAAACTGTTCCATCTGCGGCAAATTCGCGACGGCATTCAGTTCCTTTCTGTGCCTGTCGCCGAAAACTATAGCATAATTGCGCAGTATTTTGCTGGTTATCGCCCTGCTGACGGGCATGCTTCCCGTATCCACCGGCACAAAGACGTCGGGGGTAACGCCTCCGCCGCCATAAACGGTTCTGCCTTTCGAAGTGTAATATTTAGTGGTATCCACGAGTTTGACGCTGTCGGCGTTTACATATTCCCCGTTTTCCCATCTCATCTCAAGTTCTCCGTAATATTCGCGGTATGCCGTTGCGCCGTGGTCGTAGTGCCGTTGAATCGAGCGTCCCGAAGGGATATAGTATCGGGCGATTGTCAGTCGCAGTCCCGCTCCGTCGGGCAGTCCTATCATCTGCTGGACAAGTCCCTTGCCGAATGAACGCCGTCCGATGATTGTTCCGCGGTCATTGTCCTGCACTGCTCCCGCAAGTATCTCGCTGGCAGAGGCGGAGTGCTCGTTTATGAGTACGATTAGGCTGTCGTTTCCGCATTTTCCCTTGCCTTTGGAGTACTTGTTTTCGCGTGAAAAAGCCCGTCCTTCGGTGTATACAATCAGTTTCCTTTCGGCAAACAGCTCGCTTGTTATCTTGATAGCCTGTTCAAGCAAGCCGCCGCGATTGTCCCTCAAATCCAGGATGATATTCGTCATTCCTTTCGCATGGAGCGTATCCACCGCTTCGACAAATTCCGAGTGGGTAGTCTGCGCGAATCCCGTCATCCTTATATAGCCTGTGCCGGGGGCGATCATGTAGGCTACGTCTATGCTTCTCAGCGGGATTTTACCCCTTGTGATTTCTATCGGCACAGGTTCGTCAAGGTCTATCCGCCGTACTTCTATCCGTACTTTAGTTCCCGACTTTCCTCTTAAAAGGCTCTTGATTTTTTCGTCGTCGATATTTTTTCCCGCAATCACACTGTCGTCTACAGTTACGATACGGTCGCCGGGGCTAACTCCAGCCTTGTTTGAGGGTCCTTCCGGAATGACGTTCAGAACTACGACCGTATCGTTTAACATGTTAAACGTTACTCCTATTCCTTCGAAATTTCCTTCTATGTGTTCATTGCTTTTCTGAAGTTCCGACGCCGGGATATATATCGAATGGGGATCAAGTTCCTTCAAAATATTGACAATCATGTCTTCCGTATTCACGGAATCGACATAGAACTTTGATATATATTCCATAACTGCGGACAAATTGTCCTGATCCGGCGTCGATACCCGCGCGCCGGAAAATACATTTCCCAATCTTACTCCGGTATACAGGGCTAACATCACGATTGCCAGCACAAGTATGGGTCCAAAAAACCTGTTTTTATTCATCATTTATATCTAAATAACATAATTCTATATTTGCTCTTCTCAGCAGGTCCAGTCCGTCTTCGATCCGGTATCTGTCATAAAATACTACTCTTTTTATGCCTGCCTGAATTATCAGTTTTGCACATTCGATGCATGGCGAAGTGCTTACGTACAGTGTCGCTCCTTCGCTGCTGTTGTTCGAACGCGCTACTTTTGTGATCGCATTGGCTTCGGCATGAAGCACGTATGGCTTTGTTGCTCCCGATTCGTCTTCGCAAACGTTCTCAAATCCCGAAGGCGTGCCGTTATATCCGTCGGATATTATCATCCTGTCCTTAACGAGTATAGCCCCTACCTGCCTGCGCACACAGTAGGAATTTTTCGCCCACACCCGAGCCATTTCAAGATAACGCCTGTCGAACTGTAATTGCTTAGAATCTTCCATTTTCTGCGAACATTTAATGCGGCAAATGTAGTTATTTTTCCATTATTGCGATATTTAATTTATAATTCGGTGATTGTGAATCGAAACCCGCCGCTCCCGAGTGGAACCGTTTTTAATCGTCGCCTCTTTTTATTCCGGAACTGGACTGCAATGTGGACGACGCACAGCCGGCAGTGTGGACGACGCACAGCCGGCAGTGTGGACGACGCACAGCCGGCTGTGGAGACGGCCCACTGCCTGCAGTGGGGACGGCACACAGCCTGCAGTGGGGATGACACACTGCCTGCAGTGGGGATGACACACTGCCGACAGCTATAAAAATTCGCCATAGAAACCTCGTGTTCGATCATCGAACAATCCCGGATTCGGAACTGCAATCGTT
>JAISDR010000050.1 GCA_031264645.1 Prevotellaceae bacterium
TAGTTTAAAGGTCACTTCAGGAATATTCTTTGAACACCATTCAATATATTTAGAGTTATAATCGGTTCCATAACATTGGCATGTTTTATCTAATAGCGAGGGCATCTGTCTTATTATTCTTCCCGGACCACATCCCCAATCTAAAATATTTATTTCATGAAGTGATTTATATTTTTCAAAAAATGAAATAAGCCACTTTGCAGCTTCGTCATTTAATGTATAAAATTGATTATAATCTAATCCAAATGTTTCATAAATATAATACGCGGGAGGTAAAATAGCATTTGGGTTGGATTTCTTGAATGCTTTTCTTTTTTTATATGTCTTTATATAGCATATTGAAAAAAAAATTTTATCAAAAATTCTAATTATTCTAAACTGTCTTAATAGTAAGCTTATTCGACTCTTTACTTTCATAAATGCTAATAAAAATTTAATAATGTGGAGTGAGTGTCATACTGCTTTCTGCTATGCTTGTTGTAGAAGTGGCAGTTATAACAATTTTTTCTCGTACATTTTTTTAAGCTAATATTTAATTGATTCTCCTTTGTGATACTTCCACTTTCTTACCAAATTTTGTTGGCTTTAAAGTGATATTTCACTAAATGGATGCAAATATACATGATAATTCTGATTTTTTACACAGAAGCATAAAAAAACAGCAATTCAGTGATTATTTTGCATAATCTGAGATATTCTTCCCATACCTGTTTGACACTTATGTTTCTAATTCCGTCCGTACGAAAAATTGCCCGTCAGGGCATACATATCAATAGAAAAGACCGATAAGCTCGTTTTATTGTAGGGGATTCATAAATAAGAAATGGATGCCCTGCCAAAATTGCCGAATAATTTTAAAATTATGCTTATCCAAAACTCAGGTTATTACGAACCGGAAGCGACTGCCCCGGTTAGGGTAGCTTTCGATTTGGAGGATGCTGCCGTGGCGTTCCAGCATCTCGCGGCAGACGGTCAGTCCCAAGCCTGTGCCCTGTTCGCCCGCGGTGCCTTGCTGCGGGGGACGGCTGTCAAGGCTGAAAAGGGTGGCGATTTGCTCGTGGGTCATTCCTGTTCCGGTGTCGGTGACGGTTATTTCGGTCTTTGTCGCGTCAATTTTTTCGACAGATAACGTCACCGTCCCGCCTTCAGGGGTGAATTTTACAGCATTGGTGAGGAGGTTGCGGACTATGGTGGCTAACATTCGGGGATCGGCGGTTACGATGGCGCGGTCGGGCATTTCGACGTTGAAGCTGACGCCTTTCTGCGCCGCTGTCCGGCGGATCAGGCGGATCTCGTCGCGGAAGGTGTCGGACAGGTCGATTGCGGTGGGTTTGAACTGTATGCGTCCTGTCTGCACTTGCGCCCAGTTTAACAGATTGTTTAGCAGTTCTACGTTGCTGTCGGCCGAGTCGAGCAGTTCGCGGTAGAACTCTTTCAGCGTCGCGGCATCCCACTGGCCGGAATGGTCTGACAGCATCTGCAGGGCGTTTCGCTGTGCCAGAGCGGGATTGCGGAGGTCGTGCGAGATAATGCTGAAGAACCTGTCTTTCGTGGCGTTCATCCCGGCGAGCGCATCGTTGCGTTCTTCAAGAGCCGTGTTCAGGGACGAAAGCGCCCGGTTCCGCTTCGACCGCAGCCAGAGCATGTACCACAGCAAAAAGAGGATTATCGCAAGCAGCGCCAGGCCGCCAGCAAGCGCGAACCCAACGGCTTTCTGACGGCCGATAACGGCTTGCTGCCCGGCAAGCTGAAGTTCCTTTTTCTCGGTTTCGTACTTGACTTCGAGTTCCCTGGCAGATTTCAGCACCGTTTCGCCTGTCAGTTCGTTCCTGATGGAATCTGCTTTCCACACATAATCCCTGTGCCCGGTATAGTCCTTTTCATTCAATGCCAGGTTTGCGAGTATTTTGTAGCATGTGCCGATGTCCGCGGTAAAATGATTCTTTTCAGCAATTTCCATAGCCTTTGCAATCCAGTATCTGCTTTTGTCGAAATTGCCTTTTATCCACTCCACGTCGCTCATTTCCTGATACAGAATACCGTGAGCGTAGGGTGCATCAAAGATTTCGCAAAGTTCCAGTCCACGTTGCAGGTGCGGTTCCGCCTGTTTTAGATCAGGATTATGTTGAACATAAAAATAGTACGCCAGATTGATTTCTATCAGAAATTCATTAAACAGATTGTTGTGCAGTTTTGCTATCCGCAACGCATTTGTATATGCGTCCCACGCTTCCCGGTATCGGCGCGGATGGGAGTCAATATAGTTGTTTCCAAGGTTCATGCAGATGTTACAGAGAAAAAGATTATCCGGGTCGCCGGACATCAGGTTTAAAGCCCTGTTCCCGTATTCTATTGCCCTGTCATAATCCTTTAAATTGTAATAATTGATTTGTATCAAATCATATTCAACGGCAAGATACCGCGTTGAATCGGCCTTTTCGAAAAAGGAGACCGCCTTCAGATGATAATTCAGCGAACGGGTATATTCATTTCTGTAAAAATATAAGTTGCCGATATGGGAGTTTGCGGTCGCAATGTGCGTTTCGTTACCCGACGCAGTTGCGATTGCCAGTCCCCGCTCATTGACAGCGAGCGCCGAATCCAGCAGGCCTTTCAATTGAAGTATGCCGCCGTATTCTTCCGTAAAGCGGAACTGTCCGGCAGTCCATTTTATCCGGTCACTCAGATCGCCTGCTTTCCGGTAAAAAAACACTGCCGAATCCATATCTGTTTTTTCGTATTCTTTACCCGTTTCAAAATAAAGGTTCACAAGCGTTGTGTCCGGCGCTGCTTCCGCGACGGCAATCCGCTGTCTGAGCGAGTCCGTCTGCGCCCCTGTTTTCACGCTGTATATTACAGCCAGCAGTAAAATGTAATTCAATAACCTGCATTTCATCGCATTCATTCTTCATTTTTAATTTTTAATTCTGAACGATCCCGCGTTCCAGTGCGTACTTCACGACTTCCTTCATGCTGTTGATGCCGAGTTTCTGGAAGATGTGGTCTTTGTGGGTGTGTACGGTGCGGGGGCTGATGAAGAGGCGGTCGGCGATTTCCTTGCTGCGCAGGCCTTTTGCGCAGAGGTCGATGATTTCGCGTTCACGGGAGGTAAATGTCTGCTTCGTGTCGGCGGCCTTCCGGATGGATACGTAGACGCGGTAGAGCAGGGTAGAGAGGTCGCTGCCGAAATACTCCAGCCCAAAGGATATGTTGCGGATCGCTTCGGCGAGTTCGTTCCTGTCGCTGCGCTGCTTGCTGATGAAACCGTCGATGCCCGTCTCGACTAACTGACGCAGGGATTCTTCGGTATTTTCGGACGATATGACGAGTATTTTCATGTCGGGGTGGTCGCATCGCAGTCGACGGGCGGTCTCGATGCCTCCGATGCCGGGCATGAGAATGTCGAGCAGCACCATGTCTGCCGTGACATTTGGGAGCATGGCAAGCAGTTCCTCGCCGCTTGCCGCTTCCGCCTCAATACTGATTTCCTCGCAGTCAGACAGGATATACCTCACTCCAACCCGAAATATTTTATGGTCGTCGCAAATGATTATTTTTATCATAGCCTTAAATATTAACTGCCCGTTATCTCCGTCTGTTGCATTTTGACAGGGTTCACGTCAGTCCGTGTTCCTTGAGGATTTTGATCACATCCTCTACAGACAGCCGTGTATAATCGGCAATTTTCTCAACGGGAAAACCGTCGTTTTGTAAATTCACAACCACGATAGCGCTCCTTTTCAGGTCACCTTGCTGTTCGCCTATAGCAATGCCTTGCTGTTCGCCTATGGCAATGCCTCGCTGTTCGCCTATGGCAATGCCTTCCCTTCGGGCATTATTGATGCCGCTGGTGAAATCCGACAATGCCATCTCCCGCATCTGATATGCACGAAGCATTTCTTTGTCCTGCGCAACAAACCTGATTTTTTTTTGCGCTTTTTCTATTGCCGTGTCCATTTTGATGATTTTTTTTAATGTTTGTTCGTTCGTGTTTTTATCGAAAAATGTCAGCCAGCGGTGAAGAGGATTGTTTACAATGTCCTTTTCCTGCAGATGTCTGAATTTTAGCATATTTATGAAATGTATCTCCAGGGTATCCGTAAGCTGATACTCCTTTTGCCGGTCTTCCCACAGGTGGAAACTTGTGTGAACATCATTGAGCAGCGGCATAAACTCAAAATCAATGATGTTGATGGCAATCACACAGGGCAGGTTCGCGTAGTCCTCTCCCGATTCGATGCCCTTGACATACTCGCGGCTCCAGTAAAACAGACTGCGCTTGTCCATGTTGCCGACGTTTCGGAGCTGCACCTCAATGTTCGCCCTTGTGCCGTCCGACATCTCGGAGCGTATATCCAGGATACTGGCTTTATCGCCTATGATTTCGGCGGAAAACGTTTTGTTCTCGACAATCTCTATCGATACGATCCCGTCCCTGCCGGTTCTTTGCAATACAACATTCAGGAAGGCAAGGAGTTGTTCCTCGTCTCCCTTCTCGCCCATGTATTTCATGAACAGATAGTCATTAAGCGGATTTAATCTTAACTCTTCCAT
>JAISDR010000116.1 GCA_031264645.1 Prevotellaceae bacterium
GGCTGCAAATTTTTTCAGGAAGGCAGCCAAATCCTCCGGTTTATCAATAACATTTCCTCCTATCTTGACAACAGTTATTTCCATATTTTCCATATATTATATTTTTGTATCACGCAACTCTTAACTCTTAGTCCTTAGTTCTTAACTCGGATACAACGTAAGTGCTTCCTCCGATAAAAATCAGGTCGTTTGCAGACGCTCTTCCGAGAGCCTTCCGTACAGCCTCGTCGACCGTAGCGACAGTTTCGCCCTTCAGACCTGCTTTCGTGCATCTTTCCGCAAGTACTGCCGCATCCATTGCGCGGGGTATGGACGCCTGAGTGAAGAAATAGCAGGCGTCTTCGGGCAAAAGAGGAATGATGCTGTCCAAATCCTTGTCACTGACGACGCCCAGGACAAAGTACAACCGGTCGTAATCCTGCTCTTTAAGCTGTTTCATCGTATGTTTCAGTCCGTGGGCATTGTGTCCCGTGTCGCAGATGACTGTCGGATTTCTCTTCAATATCTGCCATCGACCCTTGAGACCGGTATTCAGCGCAGCGTTTGCCAGACCCTCCCGTTCGGCTTTACTGTCGATTTCGAACGATTGCCTTTTTAGCACGGCAAGCGCCGTCAAAGCCGTTACCGCGTTTTTAATTTGATATTTGCCTTCCAGATCCAGCGAGGCGGTAAACCGGTCGTCTTCAAACAAGTCTTTATTTAAGGAAGCAAAAGCAAACGTTTGCCTGCCCGCCGGACTGTTTTCGGAGGACAATACCGACAGGCAATCCTCGGCAAAGAAAATTGGAGAACCTGATTCCCCTGCCTTTGCTGCAAAGACTTCGGTCGTCTGTTCGTGCTTTTCGCCGATAAGCACGGGCACGCGGGGCTTGATGATTCCCGCCTTTTCGGATGCTATTTTTTCGAGACTGTCGCCCAGGAACTCGGTATGGTCAAAACCGATGTTTGTTATCACGCAAAGTTCGGGCGTTATGATATTTGTAGAATCGAGGCGTCCTCCCAAGCCGGTCTCTATGACGGCGACGTCGACCTGTTCCCTGCCGAAAAACCAAAACGCCATCGACGAGCTTATTTCGAAAAACGAAGGTTTCAGATATTCGATGAAAGACCTGTTCGCTTCCACAAAATCAATCACATCGCGTTCAGGGATTTCCTGACCGTTGATTTTTATCCTTTCCCTGAAATCGAACAGATGCGGCGAAGTATATAATCCGGTTTTATATCCTGCGGCATGAAGTACCGAGGCAATGATGTGCGAAACAGAGCCTTTGCCGTTCGTTCCCGCCACATGTACGGTTTTGTATTTCCTGTGCGGACGTCCGAAACGCTCGTCAAGCAAGATGCTGTTATCCAGATTCGCTTTATACGCCGCTTTCCCGATGCGGTGAAACACGGGTAAAGCATCATATAAATACTGTATTGTCTCCTTATAGTCCAAAATTACGGATTACTGCGTAGCTTTTTCCAGTCGCTTCATAATCGAGAAAATAAACGCTGCCGACAATATACAGCATATTACAAGTACGCCCCAAAACGCGTACAGTTGCAGTTTTTCCCAGAAGAGCGCCATGACGCCTACCATCAGGTTGCCTATAGCCGTAGCCGCCAGCCATCCGCCCTGCATCATGCCTCTGTATTGAGGCGGAGCGACTTTCGCAACGAAAGACAGTCCCATGGGAGCTAAAAACAGTTCGGCAAGGGTAAGTACAAAATACGTGCTTATCAGCCAGTTTGGAGATACGAGCACATCCGACAGCCCGTCGCCGATTTCAGCCGGAGACGACAGTCCGAACGACGCCGCCATCATGATAATGAAGCCGACAGCCGCGATGCACATGCCATAGCCTATTTTGCGCGGCGCCGAGGGTTCCCTGTTCCTGTTTGCAAGATAATTGAAAATCGCTACCGATACAGGCGTGAGAATCACGATGAAAAGTGGATTGAACTGCTGGAAAATCTGAGGGGTTATCTTTATTGATTCCATTACTCCCTTGACGTTGCCAAGGTAAAATGCAACCATCCCGACCAGTCCCAGTACGCTTATCGCTATGCCCTGCACAGGTTTTTTCTTTCCTCCGAACAGTCCCACAACAGCAATGTATATTCCGTAAATCACTACAACGAAAGGCAGTAGCGACAGCAGGGAAAACATCATGTTATGCATGGGAGAGATATCGCTGGCAGTGTAGTTCTGTGCGAAAATTGTCATGCACGCTCCGTTCTGGTGAAACGACATCCAGAAGAATATCACTACAAAAAACACTAAAAACAGCGCAATCATACGTTCCCTGACCTGTTCTTTCGTCAATATGACGACGTCCGAGCCGGTCTCCCTGGCTTCCTTCACCTGCTGTTTGTGCGTCTTGTCCGCATGTTTCCATGTTTTCTTGAATAACAGGAATATTAACAGCGATATTACCAGGCTTATACATGCAACTCCAAACGCCATGTTGTAGGATTTGCTTAACGAATTGTCCACATAGTTCTTTGCGAAATTTTCGGGAAACTTATTCGGATAATTAGGGTCTCCATACAGTTTGGCCTCAGTGATTTGAATAGCGTTTATCCTTTCTTTCAGGGCTGCAATCGCCTGACTGTCTTTCGGGTCGCGACTGTCAAGCAGCAGATAGTCTTTCTTCGACAGCTGTTTTGCAGGATCGGTGATTAATCCCGAAGCGCTCAGCTGTGCAAGTCCCGCCGCTTTCAGACTTGACAGGCACTTGACTTTTTCCGATTCAAATATTACGCCTGTTTTATTTTTTGCTTTTTCCAGAACGGATGAACTGTCGCTCTTTGTTTTCAGGTCTTTATGGCTGTAGTAAACCGAATCTTTAAATGCATTCTCTGCGGACAGGTCAAGAACTTTCAATGTTTTGAAGTCGTTCAGTTTTACATAATTGTTCGGTATGCTTGCGTCGTATGTGAAGTTTTCGCTTTGCAGAAAAGCGTTGTTGATGCTGTTGGCAACGCTGGGAGCAAAGAATGCGCCGATGTTGATGAACATGTAAAAAATGGAAAACGCAATGTCGCGCTTGCCTTTATA
>JAISDR010000128.1 GCA_031264645.1 Prevotellaceae bacterium
GTCGCTTTCAAGTTTATCTTCCTGTTATGCCCTATGACAGTAGCCCTGTGGGGATCGCAGAGTATTATTTGCGCGCCCATATCTATCAATTTATCAACGAAAAACAGCCTGCTTTCGAACATCTTCTGGTGAATCAGCACGCTTCCCTTCGCCTGAGTAGCTACAACAAGGAAAACGCTGAGCAAATCGGGAGTAAGTCCGGGCCAGGGCGCATCGGCGATTGTCATTATCGAACCATCGATAAAACTTTCTATTTCATACGATTCCTGCACAGGCACATAAATATCGTCGCCACGGATATCAAGCTCTATGCCCAGTCTCTTAAACTGATCGGGGATAATTCCCAAATCATTTACCGACACATCCTTAATCGTGATTTCGCTTTGTGTCATAGCCGCCATGCCGATGAAACTGCCGACCTCGATCATGTCGGGTAAAATCCTGTGCACAGTTCCCGAAAGCCGTTCTACTCCCTCGACAGTCAGCAAATTGGAACCTGTACCCTGTATTTTCGCTCCCATCCTGATCAGCATCCTGCATAATTGCTGCACATAAGGCTCGCATGCCGCATTATAGATAGTTGTCGTTCCTTTTGCCAGCACCGACGCCATGACAATGTTTGCCGTACCCGTTACCGAAGCCTCGTCGAGCAGCATGTATGCGCCCTTCAAGTCCTGTGCTTCGACCTTGTAGAAATGAGTTGTCGGATCATAATCGAACTCTGCTCCGAGTTTTTGGAAGCCAATAAAATGAGTATCAAGCCGGCGGCGTCCTATCTTGTCTCCGCCGGGTTTTGGGGCAAACGCTTTTCCGAAACGCGCCAGAAGAGGTCCGACAATCATGATGGAGCCTCTTAATCCTGTTGCCTTTTTCCGGAATTGCGGGGTTTGAAGGTATTCTAAATCTATTGATTTCGCCTCGAAAGAATATGCGGTTTCCGATATTTTCTCGACAGTAACGCCCATTTCTTCCAACAGCTCAATCATACTGTTTACATCCAGTATGGACGGTATATTTTCGACAGTAACTTTATCTTCGGTAAGCAAGACGGCGCACAACACCTGCAAGGCTTCATTCTTTGCTCCCTGCGGAACAATTTCCCCGCACAGGGACGCCCCTCCCTTTACTTCGAAAGTTGCCATTTCCCCCTGTTTACTTTTTCTTTTTAGGCTTTTTGCTGTCGCTTTTACTGTTTTTTACCGGAGCAGGAGCGGTAGCGGCATTTGTATTCAAATTGTAAGCCGGCGACAGTTTGACATTTTCGGAAACTTTAACCTTTCCGCCCGACATAATTCCAATATCCCTGAAAATTGTCTCATCGTTTATAGTTTCCTTATTCCACGTAACATACGACTTTTTCATGTGATTGGCAAGCATGAGCAGCGATTTCTCCTTTATTTCGGAATCTCCGGACTTTGCCATTATGTTTATCATCTGCTGCACATTCCGCCCATAGTGCCGTATCTTAATGGGATCCGAAGCATAAGGAATCGTATGTATCGGAGTATTAAAACTTTCCCTTGTGGGGATGGGATATGGGGAATCAATATCGATTTTGAAATCAGACATTATGTGTACATGATCCCAAAGCTTGTGTTTGAAATCGTTCACGTCCCTCAAATGAGGGTTCATGCTTCCCATGACTGCAATGACGGCGCGTATTTGCCTGTTCCGCTCATCACGGTCTTCGATTGTGGTAACCCAGTCAACCATTTTGTGAATGGAGCGACCATATTCGGGAAGCGCCAATTTTTTTCTTTGAGTGTTATAATCCATTATAATAAAATATTTATCGTAATACATCGTCCGATTCAAATCTGAATCCAAGACGTTTACCTGTTTGCAATTTCCCGTTTTCGATTTTCGAGTTCAACTGTTCGACCGTTGCTATCTTAACCGTATCGTAAGGAGGCACCAGCAAATCGAAATGTAAAGCGTAATGTATTGCTTTTTCGAGAATTGTCCTGATTTCTTCTTCATTTATAATCTGTGTCGAGAAATTGTTAAGACAGTTCATTTGCTGTTTCCCTTCCACGAAAAAATGCTTTTCGTGATTGATGAATATCCGTCCGATAAGGTATCCCAAATCGTTTATTCTGTTGTATTTGAACGAGTCGGCAAGAAAGTTGTAGATGCTTATAATTCCGCAATACGAGTTCAAGCGGTTTTTTTGCACATACGACGTTTTCCATACCAGATGATCCCTGTCAAACTCGAAGATATTCGAATGCATGCTGAAAATCAGGGCGTCTTCTGCAATTTTAGCTTCCGCTTCAAACTTTCCCCTGTCTCTGTAATCAAGTTTGATTCTTCTGTCTGTTTCAAAAATTTCGTCGTTCACATCATTTATCAGTTCATGCAATGCGTCTTTAAGTAAAGAAAACATTTCGAAAGTATTGTCAAAAACCAGCTGTTTGACAGCCGATTTCTCTTTCAGCATTGTAACAATATCGTCCTTAATGCTCCTTAGTGGAGGATTTTGTTCATTTTCCATTTGTGGCTATATCTTTATTTTTTTTCCTTCGTTTAGCGACAAGTTTATAAAAATCCGCATATTTATCAATATATTCTTCAGGCGACTGATATTCGAGCACATGTTTTTTGTTCTCGAGCGCATACTGAATATACTTTTCATTTGAATCGGGCGCTGCTGCAATGACGCCATCCGCCAGACTGATACACATTTTGAGCATATTTTCGAATGTAGGCTCGTTCATCATTTCCAAATCCTTGTTTTTGACGCCGTCGTTTGCCGCCTTCCTCTTAAATTCTTCATCGAAAGTTTCGGGAGTAGGCTCGTCATACAGCGAGAGTATAATCCTGGAATCGGCGTATAAGGGATCGTCCTTGAAGGACTTCCTTAAATAAAGAACCAGCATAAATGAAAACCATCCGTGGCAGTGGATAATGTCAGGCGACCAGCGAAGTTTCCGCACGGTTTCCAATACGCCCCTTGCAAAAAATATCGTCCGTTCATCGTTATCGGGAAACCATGCTCCTTCTTCATCCATGTACAGGGTTTTCCTCTGAAAATAGTCGTCATTGTCGATAAAATAAATCTGCATCCGTGCGGCAGATATTGAGGCGACCTTAATTATCAGGGGATGATCGGAGTCATTGATAATTAAATTCAATCCCGAAAGACGAATTACTTCGTGCAACTGGTTGCGACGTTCATTGATGCAACCGTATCTTGGCATAAATGTTCTTATTTCAAACCCTTTTTCCTGAATTGCAGAAGGCAATTGCTGACATACATTAGCAATGGGGCTCTCGGGTAAATAAGGAGAAATTTCGGAGCTAACAAACAGTATTCGTGG
>JAISDR010000145.1 GCA_031264645.1 Prevotellaceae bacterium
AAACCTTTTGTGTTTAAGATGTTTTGGAAAGTCGGGGTGATGTGACTCGAACACACGACCCCTTGCACCCCATGCAAGTGCGCTAGCCAACTGCGCCACACCCCGATTAGAGGCGGCAAAGATAGTCATTTTTTTTATTCTGCAAGTAAAATTTACATTTCCAGGACTGAGGCGGCGAATTTTTCCAGCGCAAACACCCAGTTTTCAGGCAGAATGAAGGATGTACTTTCGTTGATATTAAATGTTGACATCACAGAACGGCTTTTGACTTTCAACTCATTTTTCGTTCCTACAATCAATTGTGTCATTGCGATACTTTTCTCGCCGATTTTATCGATTTGGGTATGCACGGCCAGATCGTCCCCCATGAAAGAAGGCTTCAAAAAATCGGTTTCGATATGAACTACAACTATGCGTTCTATTCCC
Source organism: Prevotellaceae bacterium (assembly GCA_031264645.1). Taxonomy (GTDB): domain Bacteria; phylum Bacteroidota; class Bacteroidia; order Bacteroidales; family UBA932; genus JAIRLF01. The sequence goes on from JAISDR010000145.1 coordinate 427, forward strand.
GACAAAAAATCGATTCCGGGAATCTGATTAAGATAGTCCACTCTTCCGCAATCCAGATACTCATTATAAACAGAATTATTGACATGACCGAATCCGTCGATGTCATTGAACCTCATCTGTATTGGTGTTACAACTGTTCTCATGTGAAATATTTTCCTATTTTGTTAACCATTTGTGGCAAAGAAAAAACAACGACCCTGTCGTAGGGTTTGATTTCCGTTTCTCCCGTAACTATGTGAGCCTGCGCTCCTCTCACGATTCCTCCGAGAATGGCGGTTTTGGGGAAGTGAAGATTTCTGACTTTCGTTCGCGTAACCGGCGAATTGGGTTTAGCTATAAACTCAAGGATTTCAGCATTGGAACCCGTCAGATACTTGATACTCTGAACGTCCGAATCGATAGTATAGCGGAATATCCGTCCCGCCGCAATAAGTTTCTTGTTTATTACGGTATCTATGCCAACGCTTTCGGCAAGCTTTATATAATCGATATTTTCTATTTCGGCAATAGTCTTTTTAACGCCGGCTTTTTTCGCTGCCAGACATGCGAGGATATTTGTTTCGGAGCTTGGCGTAAGCGCCACAACAGCGTCCATATTCGCCAGATCCTCCTCCTTCATGACGTCCGTATTCCTGATGTCGGCGTTTATGATAAGCGTATTCTTCAGATCGTCGGCTAATTCCAGACCCTTTTCCCTGTTCGAGTCTATCAGTTTGATATTGATTCTGCCCTCCAGTTCCCGTGCAAGCATCACTCCGATAGGACTTCCGCCGAATATCATCAGATTGTTTACGTCGATATTCGTTTTGCCGGTATATTTCAACACTTCGGAAATACCTTTCTGATTGGAAATGACATAAACCATGTCGTGCAGTTTAAACTCCTCGTTATTATCCGGAATAATCACTTCGCTCTCGCGGTTGATGGCTATCGCCCTGTAGTTTATTGCAGAATCGCGGTTGACTAAATCTCTGAGATAGTGACCGATGACCGGCGCTCCGTCGTCGAGTTTCGTAACCACAATCTGCAGTTTTCCGCCCGAAAAATCAATATATTCGGTAGCGCCTGTTTGTCGCAGAAGGTCGTCGATAGCTTTTGCCGCTATTTTTTCGGGATAAAGCAGATGATCTATACCGATGTCCGTAAAAATATCCTTGTTTTCAGGCGTCAGGTATTCGTCGTTGTTGATTCTGGCAATCACCTTTTTCGCTCCGATATGTTTTGCAAGTATAGCGCTGGTGATGTTCATGTCCTGCTCTTCCGACGGATTTACCGCGATAAAAAGATCAGCCCTGTCCACCCCCGCCTTCAACAGGGTCGAAATGGAGGTCGAGTTCCCTTCGACGGCTACAAAATCCGCCGTTTCCGAAAGATTCTTGATTCGGTCTTCCACCGGGTCTATCACCACAATGTCGTGATCTCCATTTGCCAGCATTTTTGTCAAATGCGAACCGACCTCCCCTATGCCTGCAATAACTACCTTCATCTGTTAAAATATTTCGGCGCAAAATTAGAAAATAATTGCGAATAACAGGGTATGTGGCGCAAATTTGGCACGCACTTAACAGGCAGGTATATTTTCCCGGGAATTGTTTTCATTTTCATTCAGCGAGTTTTTGACGCTCGGAAACCTGTCTTCCAATACTGGTTCGCTGCACGAATACTTGCTTGCAGACTGCTTGCCCGAGTTCGCAAAAACCGTCAAAACATTTTGCAGACTACTCTGGTTGATGATATCCTTTATATAAGGTGTTATATCCCCCTAAAAAACTACTCAAAATTTGAGTTTTTCAATCCTCAAAAACCTTCCATTTTGGGGCATTTTGCATCATTTTATGAGGCAAATTTTTAAGTCTTTTACGTTGCAATAAAGTTGAAGTTTAAAAAAATAAAAAATAATAACCAACAATTGAATTAATTTTAATTACTGGTTTTGTTGCTGAATGAAATATTATACGTAGTTTTGCACAATTATTTAGTATTAACACTTAAAGTATGAGGAGGAGGACATCTAATTTAGTTTATGGATTTACGTCATATAGGCACTAACATTAGAGTGACACGAGTAAGCAAAG
>JAISDR010000159.1 GCA_031264645.1 Prevotellaceae bacterium
AATTCTTTTCTTCATACAAATAATAACATTGTTTATATTAATAAATCGCCCAAAATTATACTTTTTTTATTAAACCAAACCATAAACTATAATATTTTTTACGATATTTTTATATAACACTGTTTTATTGCTTATTATATGATAAAATATTTTTGTAAAAACAAGTTCTTTGGAGATGGTTTTTTACAAAAAGACGCCATAAAAAGATTTTGACGCTCTCTTAAAGCTTTGACAGGCCTCTATAATTTTTTACGACGTTCTGCTAAGGCTTTGACAGAGCGAATTAATTTTTTACGACGCCATGCTAAAGCTTTGACAGACCAAAATTAATTCTTTATGACGCTCTTCTAAAGCTTTGACAGACCGAATTAATTTTTTATGACGCTATGCTAAAAGCTTTGACAGATCGGATTAATTTTTTACGACGCTCTGCTAAAGCTTTGGCAGACCTCAATAAAGTTTTAACAGCTCCTTCCAAAGCTTTGACAGCGTACAATAATTTTTTTATGCCAAACCTTTCAATTAAAAATAAATTATGTACTTTTGCGGCATTGAAAACAATAGAAAATTAGGTAATACATGTTATTCAATAGAAAATAAAGATATGCAAGCAATCAGTCCATATTATGAAATGGCTTATAATTTCGCTAATTACACGAACTGTTCGCTCTTTTTGACAGGGAAAGCGGGAACAGGCAAAACCACTTTTCTGAAAAAACTCAAAGAACAAAGCAGGAAAGAAATGGCGATTATTGCGCCTACAGGCGTTGCTGCCATTAACGCCGGCGGAGTTACCATTCATTCGTTTTTCCAGCTGCCTTTTTCCCCGTTTATTCCCACCGACGAAGGCAGGAAAAGTCTCATATCCAAGATAAAAATGAGCAGCGTTCGCCGCAGTGTGCTGGAAAATCTGGAGATGCTTGTCATTGACGAAGTCAGCATGGTGCGCGCCGATCTTATGGACGAGATTGACACCCTGCTGCGGCATTTCAGATATCGCCGGAACGAGCTTTTTGGCGGCGTGCAGATGGTTTTCATTGGCGACATGTATCAGCTTTCGCCCGTATGCAACGATCTGGAGTGGCAATTGCTGTCGGACTATTATCCGAGCATATATTTTTTCGACAGTATGGCTATCCGCAATAAACCGCCCGTATACATTGAGTTTGACAACATATTTCGACAGAGCAACCTCGATTTCATCCACCTCCTGAACGAGGTGCGGAACAATGACATATCGGACAAAAGCTTCGAACTGCTGCAAAGCCTGTATAAGCCCGATTTCAAGCCGCCAAAAGACGATTCGTACATCATCCTGACGACGCATAACTATAAAGCTGACAGCATCAATGCCAAAGAACTTGGAGAACTGAAAGGGGAATCGAAAAAGTTTAAAGCCAAAATCAAGGGCGACTATCCGGAAAAAAGTTATCCCACAGAGCTGGAACTCGAATTTAAGGTCGGCGCCAAGGTGATGTTCCTGAAGAATGACAAGGAGACGCCGCGCCGGTATTTCAACGGAAAAATCGGGGAAATCACGAATTTCGGCAGCGAGGGGATTTATGTGAAATGTCCCGAGGAAAATCCTATTCTTGTCGTTCCCGAAATATGGGAAAACATTTCGTATACAACAAACCCCGAGACCCGGCAAATATCGGAAACCCTGCTGGGGACTTTCGAGCAGTATCCCCTGCGTCTGGCCTGGGCAATCACCATCCACAAAAGTCAGGGTCTGACCTTCGACAAGGCTATTATTGATGCCGGACAGGCTTTTACGCCGGGTCAGGTATACGTTGCGCTTAGCCGCTGTCGCTCGCTGGACGGTCTGGTGCTTTTAAGCAAAATCAGCCGCAACAGCCTGAATATCGATGCAAACATCATCAGGCACAACGAGCGGAAACTGCCGATAGAAATACTGAACAATCAGCTTGACATATCCAAAAAGGAATATCGGGAAAAAGTTCTGTTCGCTCTGTTCGATTTTCAGGAATCCATAAATACTGTACGCCGTTTAAGCGAATTTGTCAGGGAAAAAATCTCTTCGTTCAATTCCGATACGCCGGCTTTTCTGGCTTCGATTCTACGGTATCTCTCGAATATGCAAGGCATTGCCCTGCGTTTCCGGAACGAACTGAGCACATTGCTCTATGCGATTCCGCCTGACGGGAAAAAACTGCAGGAACGAATCGCGGCTGCAGGCAACTATTTCTCGAAGGAACTGCAGACGGTTTCCACTGAATTGAAAAAGTCCCCCGCCGTTACCGACAGTAAGGCAAACGCTACGATATACAACGGAGATTTGGGGAAAATATTCGGCTCAATGGAAGAAAAACTGCATGTTTTCAGAAATATCGGGGACAGATTTACTGTTGAACAGTATTATGCCGCAAAAAGTACGCTTGTCATGCCGGCTTTTCCGGTTAATGCCTTTGCCGGAACAAATTCGTCGCGGAAAACTGCGGCAAAGTATCCGATTCTGTTCTACAGATTAACGGATCATCGCAGGGATATTTGCGACAGCCTCGGCATTCCGCTCTATTCGGTTGTCGGGACGCAGGGATTAATCGAACTTGCGACATTCTTGCCGCAAACTCTGGACGACATGCTGAAATTAAGCGGATTCGGACATGCGACGGTTTCAAAGTACGGACAGCAGTTTTTGGATATTGTTCTCGAATATTGCAATGAAAACGGTCTGGATTCAATGATGTACGAAAAAGTCGAGGAAAAAAGAAACAGGAAATCAAAGAAAACCGCTCCTGTAACGAACAAAACCGCCGCGCCCTCAAAGGGAGACACCAAAAAAATCACTCTCGACATGTACCGGCAGGGCATGAGTATCGACGAAATAGCAGAGAAAAGAGATTATGCAAGTTCGACAATAAAAGTGCATCTGGCTCATTATGTGAAGACGGGAGAACTGCCGCTGAGCGATTTTGTTACTCCCGAACATCAGGAAAAAATACGGGAAATAATAAAGACAAAAACGGCGTTCAGCGATATTTACGCGGCGCTGAAAGGCGAAGTCGGTTATACGGAGATCGGGATGGTTGTTTCTTCATTGACCGACAATAATTCTGAAAATTAGTTATTAATAATATAATATAAGATGTTATGCGTTTATTTACAGTTTTAATTCTCCTTTTGGCAACATGCAGTTGCGGGGAGAAATCGGAAAATCAAAACTGCGAGATACGGTTTTCTCAGGAAAATCTTACCATGCAGGCGGAAGAATCGAACAGTTCCATTATGGTAACTTCCAGTCTCGAATGGTCGGCGTCGTCCGATCAGAATTGGTGCAGTATGACTCCGGTCAATGGACAGTCGGGCGAGACAAGTCTCAGAATTGATGTGTCCGGCAATAATACCGGCCTCAGCCGGACGGCGGTACTCACGTTTAAGTCGGGCGAATGTTCGAAAGAATACACTGTTGTTCAGCCGGCCTTGGAAATCAGTCAAAACTGCGAGATACAGTTTTCTCCGGAAAGTCTTGCTCTGCAGGCGGAAGAATCGAACAGTTCCATTCTGGTAACTTCCAGTGTCGAATGGTCGGTATCGTCCGGTCAGGACTGGTGCAGTATTACTCCGGTCAATGGACAGTCGGGCGAGACAAGTCTCAAAATTGATGTGTCCGACAATTATACCGGCGTTAGCCGGACGGCAGTACTCACATTTGAGTCGGGCGAGTGTTCGGAGGAATATACTGTTGTTCAGAGCGCCTTCGAAATCAATCCTCCGCTGTCGGGCTATACCCTTGTCTGGAACGATGAATTTAGCGCGTCTTCGAATGGCCGGAAAACTTTGGCAAAACAAAGTAAATGGCAGTTCGAGGAAGGCCATGGCGATAATGGATGGGGAAACAACGAACTGCAAAATTATGTGCCGGGATTTGCCGGAACCGATACCTGCGCCTTCATGTCGAACGGGACTTTGAAAATTGTCGCTCAAAAACATGGCAGCGAGGTTATTTCCGCAAGAATGAATACTAAAGAAAGCTGGCTGTACGGCTATTTCGAGGCGCGACTGAAGCTTCCGGGAGGAAGGGGCACATGGCCTGCGTTCTGGATGTTGCCGAGAAATTTCGTCTTCTGGCCCGACGATGGAGAAATAGATATCATGGAAGAAGTCGGTTTCAATCCCAACTGGGTTTCTTCGGCAATACACTGCAAGGCTTACTATCACTCAATCGGCACTCAAAAGACTGGCGAAAAATTCGTTTCTTCCGCCGAATCGGATTTTCATGTTTACGCTGTCGAGTGGACGCCCGACTACATCCGCGGATATGTGGACGGAGAATATTATTTTGAGTTCCTGAACGATAAGGCAGGAAACAGGGACACCTGGCCCTTTAATGCTCCCTTTTATCTGAAACTCAATCTGGCCTGGGGCGGTAACTGGGGCGGCGCACAGGGCGTTGACGAAAGTATACTTCCGGCAACATATGAAATAGATTATGTAAGAGTATTTCAGAGAATTAATAATGAATAATGAAAAGTTTAATTTGCTTGGCTTTATTATGCGCTTTTGTTTCGTGCAGCGAGCAAAAGGAGGATAATACCCTTATCTATTATGATTTGTCACAGTCGGTCAGCTTGAATGAGCCGGAGATTATTTTCGGTTTTGAAGACAGGTATCCAATACGGATTACTGTAAAGGATTCCATAGCAATTATAATTGAGGCAAAAAACAACTCATCCTTTATTACACTGGACATAAATAAAAAAGAGGTTCTCAAGTATTTCGGAAATTATGGGAATGGTCCCGAAGATGTTGTAGGTCCCGAGTTTATTTCATCAGTAGATATTGACGATTTTGTAATTTTTGAAGACGTCAATTTAGGGAGAATAAGGAAAATTAATGTAAAAGGCGAGGACAGATTTAAAATAAAAAAATTCATTGATTATCCTTTGGAGATTTTTCCGGGCTCTGAAATGAGTTTATCCTCCAACTTCATTGTTTCCCGAACAATACAAATAAGCAAGGAAGAAACAAGCATGTTTCATATATATAATCGAAATGACAGCTCGGTAATTGACGTCGGTTTTTATCCCGACGTTAAGGAACTTTCCCACAGAAATGATGCCTTGGCAGCCCGGCTTGCTTTAAACGAATCGAAAAACCGAATAATCGCAGGGATGGTTCATGTAGATATGTTCAGCCTCTTCGATTTAAGCGGCAAAAGATTGAAATCTGTTTACTTTTCAGACGATTATATTCCGCCTTTAACTTGGGACGATGATGGAAAATATGTCATTTTTGATTCGAAAAAAAGATCTGTGGGAACGAGCCTGTGTCCTGCAAATGATTTCTGCTATCTTCATAGATGGGAATGTGTAAATGATGAAACCGTGAAAAATCATCTGATACAGTTGGACTGGGACGGAAATCTTGTAAAATCCTATATTGTTCCCAATGATACGGAGGCAGGAGGGTTCTGCATTGATGAAAAGAGCAAAAAAATGTATGCAATCAAACATGCGGTAACAGATGATAATGAAACGTTTTACGTAGTAGCATATTCGCTTGAGGGATTATAAATTATGATTATCAGGAAAGGGCGAAATCATTAAGAATTGAAAATATAGTATCTATAGATCAATACAGAAACAAATTAAGTCGAATAATATAATAAAAAGAATATGGCAAATAAAAAGAAAAAGAAAAAAACTCAACCGATTGCTAAATATGCCGGCAACAGTGTATCTCGATGCTTGTGCGCTATTTTGAAAATAACAAGATATGCAGACGTGACAATGACAAGACTTTTTTCGATTTTATTACTGTGTATTTTGTTACCGCCTCTTTACTATGTGAAACGCTGAAAAAAAGATTATTTTAAAACTGTACAGCAATGAATAAACGATTATCTGTATTATTGATTTTTATCGCCGCGCTTTACCTGTGCTGGACGCCGCCCCTTACGGTCAAATGGGTGGCTATCGGCGATTCGATTACCTATCTGAACGATCATCCCGGCGAAACCGGCAACAGGGTCGAGAAAGGCTACATGACGCGGGTAGCAGAGCAATTGCCCGAAATCGAATATGTAAACAAAGGTTACAACGGATGGACGGCTACCCGAATCGCCGAAAAAATCGACGAGCTGGGACTGGAAAAAGCCGGCATATATACCGTGTTTCTCGGGACAAACGACTGGTGGAACGGAAAGCCTGCGGGCGCTATCGGCGATTATGTGAACGGCACGGGACACGGCACTGTGTACGGCGCATTCCGTATCATTATCGACAAGTTGAAAAGCTTGAATCCCAAAGCGAGGATCATTCTGATGACGCCCTTGCAGCGTGGAGACTTTGTACATATCGCAAATTATGCGAACAGAGCGTACGGATCGTATCGTGAAAAGAACGGACAGCAACTCGTCGATATTGTCGAAGCAATCAAAACAATTGCACGACACGAACAGCTAACGGTGATAGACCTGTATCACAAAAGCGGTATAGAACTGAAAAACATGGTGAAATTCAAACGGCTGAAAGACCCGGCGACGGGCAGTTACAGAAATTTCACATATCCCGAATACACTGATATTCCTTTCGACCCGAAGAATGACGAATATCCTTATCCCGTCGAAGCCACCGACATGACTTACGACGGCTTGCACCCTTCCGACAGGGGAAATGCGGCGATTGCGGAAATGCTTGTGAAAGAACTGAAAAAAATATCCCGCAAAGCTGCCGCTCAGGACAATGCAAATATCCCGCTTCCCTCTCCCGCTCAGGAACACTGGCTGCAGAAAGAGCGGATGATGTTCGTATGTCTCGACCCGTGTACGTTTCAGGGACGCGAATATGACAATCATTCGTATCCCATCGAAAAGATGTATCTTTCGGCGCTAAATACCGACCAGTGGTGCGAAACAGCCAGTTTGTGGGGCGCCAAAACCATACTGTTTGTCGCGAAACATACGGGCGGATTCTGCTGGTGGCAAACCCAAACATCCGAGTACGGCATTCGCAATACCCCGTGGAAAGGCGGCAGGGGCGACGTGCTGAAAGACCTCTCCGAATCGTGCAAAAAGTACGGATTGGAGCTGGGTATTTACGTTTATCCGGGCGACGATACATGGGGCGCGGGCATCGGAAGCGGCGGAAAAACGAAAGACCCAGCCAGGCAGGAAGCATACAGCAAAGTTTTCCGTCAGCAAATGAAGGAAACGCTGACGCAATACGGCCCGGTGCACGAAGTCTGGTTTGACGGCAGCTGCATTATTCCGGTGGACGACCTGCTGCGCGAATATGCTCCCGACGCAGTCGTACTGCAGGGACCCTCGGCAAGCCTGCGCTGGGTGGGAAACGAAGACGGCATCGCTCCCGACCCGAACTGGTACACGCTTTTGTCGAAAGATCTGACGACAGGCGTAGCCACCGCCCTGCATTCGAACGTCAACGGGGACGCGTATGCACCGGTGGAAGTGGATGTGCCGCTGATGAAACACGGCGGTCACAAGTGGTTCTGGGCGCCGGGTACGGATCATCTGCTCATGACGGACGAGGAACTGATGCTGCGCTACTATAAATCCGTGGGACGCGGCTCGATACTGCTGCTCAATTCCACGCCGGACACGTCCGGACTGATCCCCGCCTCGCATGTCGCACGCTATAAGGCTTTCGGCGAAGAAATAGCGGCGCGTTTCGACCGTCCGCTCAAGCGCAGTTCCGGTCGCAGGGAAATCATCGAAATAAGTTTTCGGAAACTGACGGAAATCAATCATACGGTTTTGCAGGAAAAATTGTCGAAGGGACAGCGGGTCGTTGAATACGTAATCGAAGGCTCGGCGGACAAAGGCAGGACATGGAAAACCCTGTACAGCGGAACTTCCGTAGGACACAAAAAGATTGACCGTTTTCCGGCTGTGTCCGTAAATAAAGTTCGCGCCCGCTTTGTCAAGACCAAAGCTACGCCCGATATTGTCAATTTTGCGGTGTACGATGTCAAAAGCAAACTGAAGGATATGGACGAAGAGACAGGCGAATATTCTGTTGTCATCGGGAACTGGGACGGGACGACGTTCGACAGCGCCGAATGGAGAGAATTGACTCTCGATTTGACGCCGTATGTAAGCAGAATAGGACAGTACGAAATCAATTTTCAGGTGCAGATCGGAAACCGGCGTCCAAATATCGGACTGGAATTTAAGGACTGGCAACTCGAAATGTACGGTCACAAGATGAACAGCGCAATCGAACAGATTGACGGGTATACTTTCCGGATCGACCGTTCCCAGCAGACACTGGATGAATTTAAAACGATCTTAAAAGTATCAGTCAAGCGGAAACCGCTTAATTCATTAGGCGAAATTATGATCCGGAGGATTACTTATTAAGGGAAGAGATCTGTTATATCCTGTTTATTTCGCATACCTAAATTGGGCGACGGCAAGCCGGAAAGGCGAAACAAAGCTATTTTTGCAAGTACTGTCATTTTTAGGAATTTTTGATTATCCGCATCACTTCGGTGTACGCTTTTTCTGCTCCTTCGTCCCGTTCAATGGAAGAAAGTACCTTATAAGTCTCATGGGCGAACTCAAGCGCTTTTTCCCTGTCCGGAGAAATTCTTTCATAGTAATGGCATACATTTGCTAACAGGTATCCCACAGTCAGCATATATTCTTCCGGATTGGCGGCTGCAAGTTTGCGAAATATCTCCAGAGCTTCCGTCATTGCCTGAAAATATTTGTCATACGACGACATGCGCATATATATGTTTGAACAGTAGTTCAGGGCTTCTCCCAAATCATGCAAATAATTATCCGGAAAATGTTCTGCAAGGGTTCTGTACAGTTTCACCACCTTTTCCCTTTCCCTGATAGCGTCTGCGGGTCTGTTGAGGTTCAAATACAGTTCGCTCAGAATGTTTCTGGTTCTTGCACGATAGGGTAACTGTCCGAGAAGATCCACTTCCTGTACCTGTTTGCGAGCTTTCAGTTCCTCTTTTGCCCAACTGATCGCTTCTTTGTATTCATGCGCCGAATAATGTGCAACCGCCAGATTATATAATGTATCCGCCTTCGATCGCAGTACCGCGTACAAATTATACTCAATATTATCATCCTTGATTTTCAGGGCTTCTTCATACAGCGGAAACGCTTCCTCAAATTCTCCCATAAAGACGTGGACGCTTGCCAGCTTGTCCAGTAAATCGCCAAGACGCATGGCATATTCAAAATTGTCATTCGAGGCAAGTTCCCGCAGGATTTTCTCCGCCTCTTCATATATAAGCAGGGCTACCTTAAAGTTCTTGGAATATGTATGATAATTGCCCATTATAATAAGCATTTGCGACATTCTCGGATGATATTCTTCAGGATTGTTTTCACTGAGTTTGGTATATATTTTCAGGGACTTCCCTGCATATTCAATAGCTTCCGGAAGCTTGTCCCGATTTTTTGATATCGTTCCCATTGCCCAGAGACACTTTGCTTCGTAAATACGGCAGGCTTCTCCTTCCGTGTCCCGTGATATGACATACGCATCGTCCAGCAATTCAAACGCCCATTCCTGTTCGTCGGTAGTCTTCAGGTAAGAAGCCAGTTCATACAGGGTGTGCACATTGAAAGACGCATCGCGTGCATCCTCCAAAAGTTCGAAAACATCCTCGTACCATTCGGGATTATCAACGAAAGTATAGCGATAAAGTCCTTTGACAAGCAGTTCGTATGACTTGTATTCCATGCTGATGCGAGCTTTTTCTTTCAGGTCTTCGTCCTTCGAAAAAAAGCAGTCTTCTTCAAGAAGTTCTATTTCCTCCCGTATTTTCGAGGCGTCCAGAATCCCGTCCATTTCCTGAAATTTTCCCTCATAAAAACATTCCTCTGCCTGTATTAAGCGCGCCGATTTAAGCGGAATCGTTCTGAAAGTTTCGTGAATATCCTCCGCGTACTCTCTCAGTTTTATCGCCCGCGTCATTTGAATCTGCAATTCGCTGTTCGCTTCCAGCATGGATTTCTCATCCTGCGCATGTTCCATCTTTTCTTTCAGGACGACAGCCGAATTTGTTATGTGTCTGTAATATTCGGATCTTTCAAGTATCTGCTCCACTACGGAATGAGTCGAATCTGTTCTGTTAATTGGACTGTCTGTATTCATTTCTTTTATACGATATTTAATGTTTATTAATTGCAACTGTTTATTGTTTAACGCCGCAAATGTACAAAAAAGTTTTTATTTGACTTGCAAAAAACAATTGATGGGTGCATTCCAAAATGTCGGTTTTCCACTTAAGCGGCATATTTTCTGATCATTTCGATCACTTCATTCCATTTTCCACTCATGAAACATGTTCTTAAGTTGAGAACATATTGAGCATGCTCTCTCGACCATCGCTGCCCTGACTGTTTCATTCTTTTTTGCACTACGTTACGGTGTGCAGCTTCAATAGCACCCGAGCCGATTCGTAATCCGCGTTCCGAATAATTTTTGTAATTCATTCTATCTTTGTTTACTGTATAATAATTAATCAATTTTTGGGCTTCCTTTTCTGCACTTTTATTTGTTTTCGATATTTGTTGAATCTGTTTAATTACTTTTTCCGGCTGACTGTCCAATAATTCGCTTTTTCGTTCTGTAAGCCAGTCTTTTCGCCGTTTTTCATCCGGTATTGCCACCTGTGCAAATGCTGCCATATGTTCGCATACATGATAATAATCCAAAATTTGAGTCGCATGAGGATAAATATCGCTTTGCCACCTGTGTATCCATGATGCACCGTCCGAAATGAAGACTAAATTTTTACCCAAATGCTCACAGTTGTCAAGTAAACGTTCCGCTTTTGCCTCAAAGTCCGAATGTCCTCCCAAATGGGCTGCATATTCACTGTTTTCTATCAAATTTCGGGTACCGGACGACAATGTATCATATGATGTATATTTTCTAAGTACTTTTACCTCTTCCCAGGAGTTACTGTTTTGATCTTCTTCCTTTTCGCGTGTCAGGATCATTGATCCGTCACATTCCGCATACACTATAGCATTATCCGGTAACTTTTCAGGAAGGGCTGATTCCTGTGCCTTTTCAATTATGGGCGCTATCTGTTCCCCATAATAGTTGGTGACACGAAAATGCTGTGTCTTACTTATTTCTATGCCATAAAACTCCCGTAATACCGAAACTCCCTCTTCATAATTGGTGAGCTGACCCAAATAAACCATACGTTCCTGAAGGAGAGGGCTGATTTTAAAAACCGGTTTATCTTTTAGCTTATGTGATGCCTGTGGTTCATGAAGATATTGTATGTATCTGTGTCCGGTGGACATCTCTACGGTTCCGTAGCGGGTTTGGACTTTTTTTTTACCCGACGGTCGCGGTGCTCACTGCCGAGTATGTCTTGAAGGGTATGATGTTCCAGTGTATTCATCTCATGTTCAAACCGTTTCTCAAATTCATAAAAATCTGAACTTGTCTGTTCAATATCCTGCAATTTTTCCCATAAATTACTCATCTCTTCTAAAAATTCTTCTTTTGTCTTCATGTATATATCTTTTTATCATATTTTTTTGATTTGCAAAAGTATATCTTTTTCCCGACATTTTGGAATGCACCC
>JAISDR010000295.1 GCA_031264645.1 Prevotellaceae bacterium
GGTATTTGCCCTGGAGGTAAAACAGTTTGGTCAAAGCGGCTTCGAAAGTGATATCCTTTCCCGAAACGACCCCTGCTTTTTTGAGTTGACGACCGGTAGTATATTTCTCGGGATCGACTTCTCCACGCAGGCACTGGATAATATTCAGCACAATTATTCCCCTGTCTGTTAATTGTTTGATACTGTCGATAAACCATGGGAAAGAAGGCGCATTTCCCGATCCGAAAGTTTCGATAATCAAAGACCGCAATCCCTGTATTCCGGAAATGCTTTCTATCAGTGGGCGTGAGATTCCGGGAAAGATTTTTAAGACCGCCGTACTGGTATCCAGATTAGTATGAGCGATCAAGTTATCGTATGCGGGATAAGGCATTATTGCCTGCTGATTGAATTTCAGAGATATTCCGGCTTCGGCAAGAGGCGGATAGTTGAAAGAGTTGAATGCGTTGAAATGTTCCGCGCTGGATTTTGTCGTTCTGTTTCCGCGCAACAGTTTATTTTGAAAATATATACATACTTCCGGAACTGTAGGCTTGCCGTCCTTTTGCGACGCCGCGGTTTCTATTGCCGAAATCAGGTTTTCCTTACCGTCGGTACGCAACATGCCGATAGGCAACTGACTGCCTGTGAAAATCACCGGTTTACCCAGATTTTGAAGCATGAAACTGAGCGCCGAAGCGGAATATGCCATCGTATCGGTTCCGTGCAGGATAACGAATCCGTTGTATTTGTAATAGTTATCTGCAATTGTTTCAACCAGCTGTACCCAGAAAGCCGGAGTTACTTCGGCGGAATCTATGGGATTAAATGAAACGGTATCAAGAACAAAGCCGAATTTGTTCAGTTCGGGAACCTCTTCTTCGATTTGGGCAAAATCGAAAGGTTCCAGCGCTCCCGTGCGGGTATTCTGTTTCATTCCTATCGTTCCGCCGGTGTATATTACTAAAATCTTCATTCGACATTCTGCCCGTGGAACAATATACCGAGCGCTTTTCGCTGAAAAAGCAGAATATATATTGCACCCACAGATATCGAAGCGTCGGCGATGTTAAATATGGGACTGAAAAATACAAATTCTTCGCCCGCATTAAAGGGAAACCATTCGGGATAGTGCGTCCTGATAATGGGAAAATGCAGCATGTCAACAACACAGCCGTGCATGAATGACGAATAGCCCGTCGCAGACAGTTCGGAAACGCCCTCATATCTCACATACCCTCCCAAATCGGGATTATAAGTCGACCCCGTGTCGAATATCATACCGTAAAAAGCCGAATCAATGATATTGCCCAGCGCGCCTGCGCAGATACCGCCTATCCCGAGCATCAAGCCGGTCGTAATTCCTTCTCTTTTTGCTATTTTGGGAATATAGACAATCAGTACCCCCGCCAGAATAATCCGCAGAACCACCAGTACTATTTTTCCAACAGGACCTCCGAACAGCATGCCGAACGCCATTCCCGGATTTTCTACAAACAGAATGCCGAACCACTTCCCGAAAACGGGAATTTCTTCGTTCAGATACATATTCGTTTTTACCCAGAATTTCAAACACTGGTCTGCCAGTATTAATATTCCGATGAGTATAAAAGCTTTCTTACTTAACGACATCCGGACTATCTCTGATTTTTGGCTTCGACACTCAAGGTTGCATGAGGAACGGCTTTAAGACGCTCTTTCGGAATAAGTTTGCCTGTTTCCCGGCAGATACCGTACGTTTTGTTTTCGATTCTTACCAAAGCGGCTTCCAAATGCTGGATAAATTTCTGCTGTCTCTGGGCTAAGCGTCCTGCTTCTTCCTTTGAAAGGGTAGAAGCGCCTTCTTCCAAAACTTTGAACGTAGGCGAAGTATCTTGAGTATCATTACTTTCACTCTGGGTTATGGCTGAGCGCAATACATCAAACTCAACTTTGGCTTTCTCAAGTTTTTGAGTTATAATCTCCTTAAATTCAAGGAGCTCTTCATCACTATATCGGTTCTTTTCTTCCATCTTTATCAATCTGTTTTTTATTAATAAGGCGCGAATTTATAATTTAATTTTGAATAAGCTGCTATAAAATTAAAAAATATTGTATAACAGCTACTTATTCGTCTAAACATATACAATCTCTTTAAATAAAAAAGAGTTAAGCCTGCCGTTTCTGTCCTTCAGCACAAGTTTGCCGGAATCGGCTACGTCATGAATTTCGGCAATCAGTGTTTCCCCGCTTTTCGTCCGGTATGGAAAATATCCTTCCCGTCTGTACAGTTTTTCCATATATCCGCTGTTAATTACTTCTTTAGGCGATTTGTACAGCGGAGAAAAATTATCCAGCACGGATGACAGGACTTCCATGACGTCGTAACAGTCCTTTCCCGTTTCCGCGGCAATTGACGTGGGAGCATTGTCCATTGCCGGAAATGAAACCTGGTTAACGTTCAGTCCCAGTCCTATAACGGAAAAAACGAGCTTGTCGCCCGTAAAGGAATGTTCAATCAGTATGCCTGCGATTTTCCGTCCTTTCACATAAATATCGTTGGGCCACTTTATCACAGCTTCAACGCCGTAGCAAGTCAAAGACCTGACAACGGCAAGCGCAAAAGCTTTCGACAAAAGAAACAGCTTGTTTGACGCTATGTTTTCGGGACGCAAAATAAGCGACATGGTAAGATTTTCGCCCGGAGCGCTTTCCCACTGGTTACCCATCTGTCCTCTTCCTTCGGTCTGTTCCCTGCACACAACGACAGTCCCTTCCGGAACTCCGGTAAAACCCAGCCATATAGCCTCGCTGTTGGACGAAGGGAGCGTTTTGTAATATTTTGTCTCGAACTGCAAAGCTATCTGGCTGCAATTGTTTCTATTTCAACCAGCGCGCCCAGAGGCAAGTTTGCGACCTCGAACGCCGCCCTTGCAGGCAGACTGTCGGTGTAGAAAGTCGCATATACCTCGTTTACTGCTGCAAAATCGCTGATATTCTTCAAAAGTACAGTCGTTTTCACAACGTCCCCGAATGAATAGCCGGCAGCATCCAAAATCTGTCCGACATTTTTCAGCGCCTGTTTTGCCTGTTCCCTGACGTCGGTATCGCTCACAAACCTGCCTGTTTCGGGATCAACAGGAATCTGTCCCGAAATGTACAGAGTCTTGTTCACTTCCACCGCCTGGCTGTATGGTCCGACAGCCTTCGGAGCCTTCTCCGTGTTTATAATCCGTTTCATACGAATGATTTAATATTCTTCTTCATTAAAAAAGAAGTCCTCCTTGCTTGGATAGTCGGGCCAGATATCTTCGATGTTTTCGTATATCTCGCCGTCTTCTTCAAGTTCCTGAAGATTTTCGATCACTTCAAGCGGCGATCCCGAGCGAACTGCATAATCAATCAATTCGTCTTTAGTTGCCGGCCAGGGGGCGTCTTCTAATTTTGAAGCTAATTCAAGTGTCCAGTACATAATCTAATAACTTAATTTATAGAAATTTAAACTTGTCATATCTTTATATTGCATTTCGCGAAAGTAGAAAAAAATATAATACAAATGAAAATAAAATGAATTATTTTACTTTTGGAATCCAAAGTTCCATGTTTTCAGCATCTTTATTGAGCCTTCGTGCAAACGTAAAAAGAAAATCGGAAAGCCTGTTGATGTAGGCTTCCAGCGGTGCGGGAATTTGATGTCCCTCCTGCGTCAATGTTACTATGACTCTCTCGGCTCGCCTGCATATACTTCGGGAAAGATGAACGAACGATTCGGACAAATTCGCTCCGGGTATGATGAAACAGCTGAGCTTTGGCAGTTCCGCGCTTATTTTGTCGATTTCGTTTTCGAGCGCGGCAACATCTTCATCCGAAATTTCGGGCAGTTGTTTCGCCGTATCTCCGTCCGAAGCAAGTATCGCTGCAATATCCATCAGTTTGTTTTGGATATCCCAGATAAGCTTTTTGTAATAGCTGACAGTTTCACAGGCTCTTACAATGCCGATAGCGGATATAAGCTCGTCAATCGTACCGTATGCCTCGACACGGATATGATTCTTGGGAACTTTTTTCCCTCCCGCTAATGATGTCTCGCCTTTATCGCCTTTCTTCGTATATATTTTCATTTGCGTATAATTTTGAAAATTTAACAACCAAGTTACTGTTTTAGTTCATTATTTACTGTAAAAACAGAAATAACAAATAATCAATACGTATATTTTACGGGATAAATTTCTGTTATCCAAAAGACTGCGCTCTGTTTATCCCTCTAAAATAACCTGCGAATTAAGTAAAAAAATATTTATTGTGCAAAGTTTGAAAA
>JAISDR010000274.1 GCA_031264645.1 Prevotellaceae bacterium
AGTGACGAAGCAATGACGAATACTTTCGATCAGAAAATAGCCTATTAATGTGCTACTTACGAAAAGCGTCATTATAAGGAACGAAGCAATCCAGAAAGTTCTCATTGTTATATGTTATATCTTGTTTATTCCGCATACCTATAAAGAAATTGCAGACGGATTTCGCAAATTCGGCAGCAGCGAGGGAGCAAACCTCTGTCGGCGCTTGCCGAAACCGTCTCGCAGGGGTGCAGGCCCCTTTCGGCAGACTCCGAAACTCTTAACGAATGTTCACCTGATTTTTCATATTCGAGATTTCTCCGGCGAGCGACATTGCATCGTCCATTGCCTGCGAGCGTGTCCAGAAACGTTTTTGATTGGGCTTTATCAAGTATATGGTATTGTCGTCATAGTATCTGTACTGCTTTCTCACATAGATACTTTGTCCCTTTTGCCACATTGAATAGTCGTTTACCATTTTTAATATGCTGTTCAATTCGCGTACGCTTTTGACGACGGGTTTCCTTGTCCTGTTACCGAATGAGAGTACAACCAGATTGAGAGGGTCTTGCGGCTGAACTTCGTAAATTGTGGCGCAGATTTTAACCATCGAATGTTTCAGCGAGTTGTTTATTTCGTCGCAAATCATGTCGGCATAAGCCCTGTTTTCGTCTTTTGAAGTCCGTTTGAAGCCAATCGAATTTTCGCCTCTTTCGAACAGGTCAAGACTGAAATTCAGCATGTCCTGAACAAGTATCTGCTCCTTTTCCGTCAATCCGATTACACTTTCCAGTTTCCTGTTTATTTCCTTCTCTTTTTGCCTGATTGCCTCGGGGCTGCTTAAATCATGTTTCAATTCGTCGATCAATTCGTCGAATATCTTTACAATAAAATATATATCCTTGATATCATAAGAAAATACGGGGAGTTCCAGATATTCATTAAAGAATACCTGTCCGCGCTCGATGCCCCAGGAAGAACTCGAAAGAAACAGATAGTACGAAACCAAATCGGAGTTTAAAAGGGAAACCAGAACTTTCTTGACGTCCTGACTGGAATCATCGCTGTTGTTCATGACAAAAACGCCGCTCTTGAGATATGCCGGATAATCTATGTATGAAGCAGCTATTTGCTTGCCTTTCTGTCCTTTTTCGACAACAATAAAAGGAGGCTGGAACAGGCGTTCGTCGATTTTCCTGTAATGCTTGCTGTTGATAACGGCGGCGTTTTCCGGAGTATAATATTTCGTTATTGCCTTTGTTTCGATAATTGGACTTGGCACAAAATCCCTATGCTTGCTGTCGCCGTTCAATCCACTGCCATGAATCCATTTATTGTGGCTGAAATAGGATTTCAAGTCAGTTTCGGATCTGCAGTTCAGCCACGCAAGCAGCGAAAAGTCATGGAAATTCCCCCACATCGCAATTTTCCAGATTTTCGTATCCGGTTTCTGACATTCCCGGCGGGACAGGAACTTTACGTCGTCGTCAATGATCAAACCATCAACGATGTTCGATCTGACATACGTTTTCGGAGCGTAATACTCGATGGTATCCGAAACTTGTTCGGGAAATGATTTCTGATAGTAAACTATGCTGACCGGAACCGTCGCCGAATGAAACAGCTGTCCTCCGAAATCCTTTCTTGTCTTCTTGAAAATAGAGAGATTATAAACTTTTTCGACATAAGTCTTATTGAACAGCCATTTTCTGAAATTCCTGTAGTTCTTGTTTGTGTTGGTCAGGACTTTTGTATTGAATATCATGGCTATTTTTCCATCGTCCTTCACAAACTGAACCGCCTTGTCGAGGAAGGCAAGCACTTTTTCCTGAGCGTATTTGCGTTCGTCCAAATAACTTCGGATTTCCGGACTGATTTTGTCTGTCCCGAAAGGAGGATTTCCTGTCAGCAAGTCCGCTTTTTCGAAATTTCCGGCGTCAATATCCCCGACAGTATCTCTGCACCACAGGTTTTTCCCCTGTTTGCCGTTAAGCGATGGCTCGGCGGTGTTGATCAGGCAAGGCAATTGATATCCTTTTTCTGTCCAAAGCGTCCTGCTCTCCAGGTTTTCGACCAGCGCCATATACAGGTTGAATGCTGCAACTTTAATCGTCAGCGGGTCTATTTCAATTCCGAAGATATTGTCAAGCAAAATATCCCGCAAGTTTTCGAAAGAAATAATCCCGTTCGGATTTGCATTTTTCCAGCGCCGAATCAGCCGTTTATAGCTTTCGACTAAAAAGATGCCCGAACTACACGAAATATCCAGAGTTTTGACGGTATAATCCGTTTCATTTTTACTTGGGAGCTTGTCGTTTAGCATCAGTTCAACCATAGGGAAAGGGGTATAAAACTGTCCCTGTCCGTTTTCAAATTCTCCCAGGAAATTCTCGTAAACTTCGCTCAACAGTTCTATTTGAATGAAATTGAAATCGAAAATGCGCCAATCGTTGGGCGAAACATGGCTTTCCGCCAAGTATTTGCCGGCGAAACAGTCGCTGATTTTCTTTAAATGTTCATTGGTGACGTAGTTTTGTTCGCCTTCGATCACGGGAAATATATTTTCGAAATGTTCGTGTAATTTATTGAACAGCTTGTAAGTATCATCGACGTCGTCCAGAATGTCGAAATAAGTTTGAGCGCCTTCCCTTATTTGCCCGTAAAGTCCGGCTTCACTTGCCGCGCCCCTGTCTTCGAGATAGAGGATAAACATCGAACGCAGCAGCAGAGCGTGTATGATTTCTCTGTTTTTTATGTCCTGACTGAGCATTACGGCTGTTTTGACGAGACTTTGCAGCAGATAATTGTCGATTCTTTTCTGGATATTCACTTTTTCGCGGACATTGTGTTCGCTTGTCCATATTAATCCGCAGTCGACGCCGATTTGAGAGAAGAGTTCGAGCAGTATCTCCATTTTGCTTTTCTCGTTCCTGTGCGCCCTGAAAATCTCGTATTGCGCAAGTTCGATAGCCATGACAGCACTGGGACTCATATACACGGGTTTTTCATAACAGTTGTATATCCTTATCTCCACCTCCGATACGGCAAACAACAGCATCACTTTCCTGTAGTTCCATACTTTTTTCTGGATTTCTGCAATTTCTCTCAGTTCCTGTTCGTCGAATGAATTGACTTCTTTAAACAATACTGCAGGAAAATCTCCTGAAAAATAGACTTTGTCTATTCCTGTCTTTTCCAATCCGTGATATTCAGGATATGAGGCAGTTATCCGGGACGAATCTATTAGCTCGTATCCCAATTTATCATAGAAAAAATTTGTACCCATACACATCTTTTTATCTTTTGGATACAAAAGTACAAATAAAACTGTTATCTCCAATTCTTTCTTTGGCGAAATATTATTTTGAGGCGCTACGCGAAGTACTTTCTTTTGATTTCA
>JAISDR010000033.1 GCA_031264645.1 Prevotellaceae bacterium
CACTTTCGACATAAATCACCTGTGCGTCGTCATTATTATGTCCGGCTCTTGCCGAACTGATTGTTACAGCGCTTAATACTGCTGTTATAAATAATCTTGTAATAGTATGCATAATTTATATTTTTATTAATCTAATTTATTTAAAATGTTTCTAATGATAATTAAAAATTCCTTTCAAAGAAGCGTCCTGTCTTCTGAAAAATCACCTTTCGATGATTCATATTAATATGTGAACAGGGAAATTAAGAATGTATGCTGCTGGCGCAGCACATTCGGAAAAAACCGGATTGCGGGCGGTACTCAAAGTATCCTGCTGTTTGATGGAGTATACCGTACTCTTTCCCATATTTTATACATTTAACATATACTGTCATAAAAAATCATTTTTTTTCAGGGGGCAAAATTAGGGCGGGTTTCAAAGTCTCACAATACCATCTTTATGGTATTTTTGTGCCTGCTAATTTATCGACTTGAATTTAAGTCATTTATCTCCGGAGATAACCGTGAATCAATAACTCAAAACATCATTGTTCATTGTTATTTATCTATCATTTGCATGTAAAAAATGTCAAAAACGGCGATTCGCAATTTGTAATCTGTAATTTATGACTGATATTTAGCGTTTGTAAATCAATTCCTTAAAAGTACATAAACATTTTTTTAGCGATTGTTCGCTTTTATTTGAAAAATTTATTGTAGTTTTGCAGCGTTTTTAAAATTAATACTATTAGTTTATGAGTCATTGTATCTCGCATAGTTGCCATATTCATTTTCCGAATGTTTTTTACAGTTCAAAACGACTGTGCGGGGTACATGACATCATGTTTAAAGAAAGGCTCCTTTATATGGGTTATTTGAAAAAGAGCTTATTCACAGCATTTTCAACATACGCACTCCTGCAAAACCGGTCTTTAGCGGAGACCGGCGCGGAAAAATCCTGTATTTCGCCCTCAGATGGGAAAACAATATCGGCGAAAAGGGTCCGTGGAGCGTCATTTACAGCGCCTTTATCCCATAAATGGGAATTATATTAAAAAAACGTGATTAATCGCATGAAACTTTACATAGTACCCACACCGATAGGCAATTTGGACGATATGACATTTCGTGCGGTGAAAGTGTTGCGCGAGGCGGACATCATTCTGGCAGAGGATACACGGAAAACGCTTATTCTGTTGAAACACTATTCCATACAGTCGCATCTTGAATCGTATCACAAATTTAACGAGCATAGAAACACCGAGAGGATAGTCGAACGTATTTCGGAAGGAAAAACGGTTGCTTTGGTTTCGGATGCCGGCACTCCGGGCATTTCGGACCCCGGTTTTTTGCTGGTGCGTAACTGTATTGAAAAAGGTATTAACGTGGAATGTTTGCCGGGAGCGACGGCGCTGATTCCTGCAATTGTCGATTCGGGATTGCCTTGTGACAGATTTTGTTTCGAAGGCTTTCTTCCTCAAAAGAAAGGCAGGCAGAAAAGGATAGCTCAGTTGGTTGACGAGGAACGCACTGTGGTGTTTTACGAATCGCCTTACAGGACATTGAAATGTCTGGAACAGTTCGCCGAATTTTTCGGAGAAGACCGCAAAGTCAGCGTATCAAGGGAGTTGTCGAAAATACACGAAGAAACGGTTAACGGAACTTTAGCCGAGGTGATTACTCACTTCAAAACTGTGGAACCCAGGGGAGAAATAGTCATTGTACTGGAAGGAAAGAAAACAAAACAGCTAAAAACTAATGATTGATATAATGAATGTTAAGACAAAAACAGCGATAGTTATTCTGAACTGGAACGGGAAACATTTCCTGGAGAAATTCCTCGGAAAAGTCTTTGACAGCATTTCCGATTCCGACATGCAAAACACCAAAATTATTGTTGCCGATAATGCTTCTACCGACGATTCCGTAGAATGGGTGAACGCTGCCTGTCCCCGGGCGGAACTGATATTGCTGGATAAAAACTACGGATTTGCAGACGGTTACAACAAAGCCCTGAAACAGGTAGACGCCGAATATTATGTTTTGCTTAACTCCGATATTGAAGTTACCGATGGCTGGCTGTCTCCCCTGACAGAATATATGGACAGCAATCCAACTGTTGCCGCCTGCGCTCCGAAACTCCGTGCATTCAACAATCCGGAATTTTTTGAATATGCCGGCGCGGGAGGCGGTTTTATCGACAAGTACGGATATATCTTTTGCAGAGGGCGCATACTCGATTCCATCGAAAAAGATAATGGTCAATACGATAATGTCATGCATGTGTTTTGGGCTACAGGGGCGGCTCTGATGGTACGTGCGGCGCTTTTTCACAGGGCGGGCGGCCTGGACGGGGAGTTTTTCGCTCACATGGAAGAGATTGACCTGTGCTGGCGACTGCAATTGATGGGATACAAGATTTCCAACGTGCCGGAATCGGTGGTATATCATGTCGGAGGAGGCGCTTTGCCGAACAATTCTCCGCGGAAACTGTATCTCAACTATCGCAACAACTTGATGATGATGGCGAAAAA
>JAISDR010000105.1 GCA_031264645.1 Prevotellaceae bacterium
TAACTCCGAGCTATAAATCAAAACGACAGTTAAGGGCAGGTGCAATTATGAATTATCTCGATTTACTCAGGCAAAGATCGTCGACCAGAAAGTTCTCGTCAGAACAAATAACGGAACGCGAACTGTCCGCCATACTTCTTGCCGCCAACGGCGCTCCCGTAGGGAGCAATATGTATAAGGATATACATTTGGCCGTTGTCCAGAACCGTGAAACACTCAGCGAACTGGCGCAAGCCGCCGTTTGGCGTTCCGAGGATAAAAGGCGGATAAAAGAGATCGTCGGAGATACTGAACTTGATACAGACGATGAAATAACAGTCAAAGCTCACGACCCTTTTTACGGAGCGCCAACAGTTATTTTTGTATCTCACAAAAATCAAGACATTCAGCCAGGAATTGAGTATGCAAATGTCGCCTGTGTCGTGTTCTCAATGCATTTGGCAGCGGTTGAGCTCGGATTGGGAAGCGTTTTTATGTGGCACGCGCTTGAATCCATGCGCGAAATACCCGAGCTGGATAATTCGCATTTGCTCAATTTGCCGGAGGGGTTTTCGCCCCTGCTTGGCCTTGCCCTCGGCTACCCCGCCAAGGAGCCCAGGGTGCGGGAATTGCGGGGAGACAAAATAGCGGCCAATTACATAAACTAACTTTGCGGCCGTTTATATCACTGTGCTAATCTATCAAAGCGCTAGAAAAAGGAGAATATGCGATGACATTTAAAGAGCTTTCAGCGAAACGCTATTCGGTGCGGAAGTACAAGGACACGCCGGTTGACAGGGAAACCCTGAACGCCGTGCTTGAGGCGGGAAGAGCGGCGCCCACCGCGGGGAACCGGCAGCCCCAGCGCATCCTGGCGGTGACCGGAAAAGAGGGCCTGGAAAAGCTGGACCGCTGCACCCGCAGCCGCAACGGCGCGCCGGCGGCGCTTATCGTCTGCTATGACAAAAACGAATGCTGGGTCAGGCCCTTCGACAATGCTTCCAGCGGCGAAGTGGACGCCAGCATTGTTGCCACAGCGATGATGTTCCAGGCGGTGGAGCTGGGGCTGGGCACCCTCTGGGTTATGCACTTCGATCCCGCCAAACTTGTCGAGGAATTTGCCGTTCCGGAAAATCTGGTTCCCGCAGCTTTGCTGATCCTGGGCTACGCGGCGGACGACGCCGTCCCCGCGGACAGACACGCCCAACGGCATCCCCTGGACAAATTGGTTTCCTGGGGGAAGTGGTAACCGGGGCTGTTCGACGCTGCGTCTGCTTTACGGCAGCAGCCGCTCTACCAATTGGAATACAGTAGTCACCGGATTTTGCTCATTTAAAGGCAGTTTCGATTGCTGTGAATGGAGTTTTTGGGCATTTTTAATCGCTGTTTCCTGTCTTTTCTGTAATAGTTGATACATCCCTTCGTCATTTTTCTGATAGGGCTTTTCTAACAAGCCGGTGAGTTTTTCTTTGTACTGTTCACGGGACAGGGCTGTATCATAGTAATGATAATGAAGCATATACCACAATTCAAACGCCTCTATCGAATAAGCACATTTTATTTGATTTCTTCCGGCAAGCAAAATTGCTTGAATAAAATGCTCTGTTGAAAAATCATCCTTATCAAAAACGCACCAGACTTCTATATACGGTTCTCTTTTTTTTAAGGCTTCATTTTTCAGTCTGACTGCTTCATTTACCAATGAGACGGTATTGTAGCCGGTTCCGTGGATATCAATACGATCGTATACTTCAGGGTTTTCAGGAAATTTTCTGAAATAGTTTGGCTCAGTTTTCTCGCCTTCGCAGACAATCAGGATACGGCGTAATGTTCGAGTGTTTTGGAGACGGGTTAAGGCCTTCCTTTTTCTGAAGAGTTCATCGTGTCCCATTATTTGTGAAGCCCCGTTTGTAACAGTATTTCATTGATATATGGCACGGCGCCGTATTTCCCCTGTAAATAATTCTTGTTATACGAAGCATCTTTCCGAACCGGTTCCTTATACTCCACCAGTGAATATAAGTCTGTTGCTCCAAATTGATCTATTTCGCAAAACCAGATTTGATCCCGCCGGAATAACTTGTTGGTTAAAATATTGACTGCATGGCAGGAAATTACCAACTGTGCGTTTCTGGAATTTGTATCGGGAGAATTAAACAACTTAATAATCGCCTCAATGATGAGCGGGTGGAGCATGGTGTCAAATTCATCGATAAAAAGAGGCGTCCCGTTTTTGAGGGCGCTTAGAATGGGAATAGAATACGAAAAAAGTTTTATCGTTCCACCGGATTCATCTTCTTCGGCCAGATATTTCTCTCCAACAGGCTGTTCGCCGTCATATACTGTATGTCCAAAAAAGACCCTTTCCTGTTCTTCAATATAGGGCGCTCTTTTCTTTAAGTGTTCAAAAAAGGCTTTTAGTTCAGGTTCTTTATCAAAATTAGAATCCAGTGTCATCGCTTCACTTTTAAAAGCATTGATTTGAATATCCGCATAGTGTAGGAAATCAATAATATCCTGCTGGTATTCTTGATTATGCAATTCATTTTTTGTAATAAAGCGAAAATTACGCAACCCTGAGGTAACTTCCAGTTTACTGAAATACTGGATAATTTGAGAGGATGTTTCACCATTGTTCTGGGCGCAGACAGAAAGAAGACTGCAGTTATTCCTAACAAATTGTTTGCTTCGGCTGCCTTCTCTAAAATAGGATGTGCTGGTAATTTCCTGGCGTTGCCGCGTAAAGAGATTTACTTCCCGCACATTGTAGATCGCAAAGAGATATTCATCTATAACATCTTTTTCGGTAGCCGAAAACCCATAACGGTACCTGATATTCTTGCCTGCACCGTCCAA
>JAISDR010000117.1 GCA_031264645.1 Prevotellaceae bacterium
TACCTGTCCATGATACACTGATTGGAAAAATCTTTATTTATCTGCGAAAATCTGTCTAATCTGTGTCATCTGCGTGCTTTTTAGACAGCAGATAATTAGCACACAGATAACACAGATTGAATGGATAAACACAGATTGGTATTCAGAATCTTTTGGATAGCAAGTCTGTCTTCTGTCAGTTGGGCTTTCATTTCGTCGACGTCATTGAATTTCATGTTTTTTCTGACAAAATGTTCGAAACTGACGGATATTTCCCGATTGTATATATCCCTGTCAAAATCGAATATATTCACTTCGATAAAAGTCTTGGGAGAATTGTCGGCGTCGGATTTTCTTCCCACATACAGCATTCCTTTCAGGTCTTGCCGACTGTCCGAATCTATCCTTATCCCTGCCGCATAAACTCCATCGCATGGGATTAACTTGGAGGATTTCAGTTCGATATTTGCCGTAGGAAAGCCGATTGTCCTGCCTATCTGTTTTCCATGCACGACAGTTCCCGACAGCGTATAGGAATATCCCAGCATTGAATTTGCCTCTTCAACGTTTCCCTCGGTCAGGCGCTCGCGTATTTTCTGCGAACTTATTATCCTGTTATCCCCGGTCATCAAAGGCGGCACCTGTTCGCAAAACAGTCCCAGTCCCTCGCATATCTTTTTAATAGCATCGAATCCGCCGGTTCTGTCTTTCCCGATATGATGGTCGTATCCGACGCACAAGCCGGCAATATCGTACTTTTCTACAAGTTCGGTTATAAACTGTTGCGGAGATATGTTTGCAAACTCCCGCGTGAAAGGGATAACTGTAACCCTGTCTATTCCGAGAGCTTCGATTCGCTGTTTTTTTTCTTCCACCGTCGACAGCAGTTTCAGTTTGTCAGCTTCGCTGTTCAACACAATTCGCGGATGGGGCCAGAACGTAACCGCGCAGACAGGCGTCTTTAAACGTAAGCCCGTCTCCTTTAATCTGTTTAAAACAGCAACGTGCCCCTTGTGGACGCCGTCAAAAAAACCCGTTGTCGCTATATATTTCACCATAGTCAATAATAAAAACGCAACAAAATTACAGAAAAACTGCGAATAGAGAATTTATTTCAAATATTTTTGTACTTTCGCACTTTAAATAGATAAACGGTTATGTCCAAACAATATTTTTTTAATACATCTCTCAAGTTTTGCATACTCGGCAGCGGCAGCTGGGCTACGGCGCTGATGAAACTCCTGACAAACAGGCAAAACAGCAACGTTTACTGGTATATACGCTCGGAAGAAACCATCGCCCATATCCGCAAATACGGGAATAATCCCAGGTATCTCTCGTCAATACGTTTCGACATATCCAGATTTGAGATGACAAGCGACGTGAACAGGGCTTTGGAGCTTTCGAACGTTGTAATAGTCGCTATTCCTGCGGTTTTTGTCGCCGAAACTCTGGAAAAGGTAAACGTGGATATGAAGCACAAGTTTATTGTTTCGGCTGTAAAGGGAATCATTCCGGAGGTAAACAAATCCGTTTCGGAATATTTCAATGCCAAATACGATATCCCGTACACTCAGCTCGGAGTGATTTCCGGACCCTGTCATGCCGAGGAAGTCGCTCTGGAACGCCTGTCGTACCTCACGTTCTCGTGCAAAAGGAAGAATCTCGCAGAATTTATTTCCAGAAACATCGAATCGCCTTTTCTCAGGATCATATCGTCCACAGATGTTTACGGCTCGGAATATGCCGCCATACTGAAAAACATATACGCAATCGGCGCGGGAATATGCCTCGGGCTGGGATACGGAGACAATTATATTTCGGTATTCGTAAGCAACTCGTTCGAGGAGATGCGGCGCTTTCTTAACGACACGAATTTAAGTCCGCGGCAGACAACCCGCTCGGCTTACCTCGGCGATTTGCTGGTAACATGCTATTCGCAGTTCAGCAGGAACAGGGCGCTCGGCACAATGATCGGAAAGGGATACAGCATTCTTTCCGCCACAATGGAAATGAGCATGGTCGCCGAAGGCTATTACGCATCGAAATGCATACACAAAATCAACGAAACGAAGAATGTAACCATGCCCATCGCCGACACTGTTTACAGGATTTTATACCAGAATGCGCCTGCACACGAGGAGATAAAAAAGCTTAATAATGAAGTCTTATTATAGAATCCGGCGCGTGATATGTGAAAAATTACTACTTTTGCGGCGAATAAAATATATATAATTTAATTTGATATGTCAAAAATTACAGTTATTGGAGCCGGAAATGTAGGCGCTACATGTGCGGACGTTATTGTTTCAAAGGAGTTAGCCGACGAGGTTGTACTGCTTGATATTAAGGAAGGTATTGCCGAAGGAAAGGCAATGGACATAATGCAGACCTCTGCTTTACGCGAATTTAACACTCGCCTGACCGGTGTTACTAACGACTATTCGCTTACCGAAAAATCGGATATTGTTGTGATTACCTCGGGTATTCCCCGCAAGCCGGGCATGTCCCGCGAAGATTTAATAGGGACTAATGCAAACATAGTCAAGTCGGT
>JAISDR010000136.1 GCA_031264645.1 Prevotellaceae bacterium
GCGGTTTTGTTGTACACCCTCATTAAAAATGGAACCCAATATTCCAGCGAATATTTTGAAGCGGAAAAGAAAAAACAGATTCTCAGAGATGAAAATAAGTTGCAAAAACTGGCTAAACAACTCGGTTACGGATTGACTAAAATTGCCTCATAATATGTTACTTACAAAAAGTGTCATTATAAGGAACGAAGCGACGAAGCAATCCGGAAATCAAATCCCGAAGGGATGTCATTATTATAGAAACAACAGTCAACACTGGCTAAAAACCCTGAAAGGGTGGCATTATAAAACGACGTCAATCAAAAACAATCATTAAAATCAAGAAAATCACAGTTCAGAAATTGCACATTGCACCCGAGGGTTCACAAAACTTCTCTGTTTTCGTCGGAGAAAGATACTCGATTTTCAACTGAGTTACTCAAAGTGGTATCTTTGAAAACAAAAATATTTGTACTTTTGAGAAGTTTTTGATGATAAAAGGACTGTAGTAAAAATGGAAGAAAAGTCGCATGCAGCAAATACAAAAATCCGTAAGATCATCCATGTAGACATGGACGCTTTTTATGCTTCCATCGAACAGCGCGACAGGGAAGAATATCGGGGGAAACCTGTAGCTGTGGGATATTCCGAAGCTCGCGGGGTAGTTTCTGCGGCAAGTTACGAAGCCCGGAAGTACGGTATTCATTCGGCAATGCCTTCGATTACTGCGAAAAAAAAATGTCCGGATTTGATTTTTGTTGCTCCGCGTTTTGACGTCTATCATGCCGTTTCGCGGCAGATACGCGCAATTTTTCTGGAGTATACCGATTTGGTCGAGCCTTTGTCTCTTGACGAGGCTTTTCTGGATGTGACGGTAAATCACAGAAATATCCCCTCGGCAATTGTTATTGCAAGGGAAATACAGCAAAAAATATACGAAGAGACCGGTTTAAGAGCTTCTGCCGGAGTTTCCTACAATAAGTTTCTGGCAAAAATCGCTTCCGACTATAAGAAACCGAACGGCTTTTTTGTCATCCTGCCGCAAAACGCCGTAAAATTTATTGAATCATTGAAGATTGAACAGTTTTTCGGGGTCGGGCGGGTGACGGCTCAAAAAATGCACGAACAGGGAATTTTTACAGGTCTGGACTTGAAAAAACGTTCGGAAACGGAACTGCTAAGACTGTTCGGCAAAACGGGTCGCACTTTCTATGAATACGCCCGCGGAATCGACTTGCGGGAAGTTGAACCGAATCGAATCACAAAATCCATCAGTTCCGAAACGACTTTCCTTACCGACAAGGATTCCCTGCTGTTACTGAATGTCGAATTATATAATCTTGCCAAAGAAGTGATTCAGCGCATGAAAGAAGAGTCTTTTTTCGGAAAAACAGTTACTGTCAAAGTGAAGTATTCCGATTTTAAAATTGTTACACGAAGTAAAACTTTCCCGCATGGCATTACAGATTTCCATTTTCTGTGGGATTCCGGCAAAAGCATACTCAAACAGATAGATTTGTCCCAACAGAAAGTACGTTTGCTGGGTCTGGGCATAAGTAATGCAGTCAGTGAGCCGGATAAAAAATATACTCAATTAGACCTGTTTTAAAATTCTACCATAAACATGGTATATGACAATTCGGGAAAGTGTTTTACCTTTGCGCCCTGTTAGGTTAAATAAAAAAAGAATAAATATGTCTGAAATAAACAGGAAAACAGGGACATTTGCTGTAAAGAAAGGTCTTGCAGAAATGCTTAAAGGCGGAGTTATAATGGATGTTGTCAATCCTGAACACGCAAAAATTGCCGAGGAGGCGGGAGCCGTTGCAGTGATGGCGCTGGAACGCGTGCCGTCGGATATTCGCGCTCAGGGCGGAGTGGCGCGCATGTCCGATCCCGAAATGATCATCGGGATTCAGAAAGCGGTATCAATTCCCGTAATGGCGAAAGCCCGGATAGGGCACATCGTTGAAGCCCGGATACTCGAAGCTTTGGATATTGATTTCATTGATGAAAGCGAGGTATTGACTCCGGCTGACGACGTTTATCATATCCTGAAATCCGATTTCAGCGTTCCGTTTGTATGCGGAGCGCGCAATCTTGGCGAGGCACTTCGTCGAATAGGCGAAGGAGCGGCAATGATACGTACCAAAGGCGAAGCCGGTACGGGAGACGTGGTTGAAGCCGTTCGTCACATACGTCAGGTGAACGAAGATATCCAGCGTGTTGTAAGCGCGACGCCGATGGAACTGATGAGCATTGCCAAGGAACTGGGCGCTCCCTACGAGTTAGTCCTGCAGGTGAAGGAACTGGCTCGCCTTCCCGTAGTGAATTTTGCAGCCGGAGGAATTGCAACGCCCGCCGACGCCGCATTAATGATGGAACTGGGCTGCGACGGCGTATTCGTAGGTTCGGGAATTTTCAAGTCGGACAATCCTGCCAAGCGCGCCAAAGCCATTGTCGAAGCTGTTGCCCATTATAAAGACGCCAAACTGCTGGCAGAAGTATCCAGGGGACTGGGCGAGGCTATGCGCGGTCAGAGCGTAGCCAGTATGGAAGACAGGGACAAGATTGCCGGTCGCGGCTGGTAAAT
>JAISDR010000177.1 GCA_031264645.1 Prevotellaceae bacterium
GCGCCCTTAAAAAGAATGTCCAATAAAGCCAAGCACTACGTCTCGTGGGTGGGACTGCGCGGCGCCGCCCCGATTCTGTTTGCGACATATCCGTGGACGGCGCACTTGCCTAATGCGCAGATAATATTCAATATAGTATTTTTTGTTACTCTTGTTTCGCTGCTTTTGCAGGGGACTACTGTTCCCATCGTTGCAAAATGGCTTGGCTTGATAGGAGATCAGCGCGCTCAAAGTAAACTCTCTACATTCGATGTCGAGTTTCCGGACGACATAAAGTCGAGCATGTCCGAAATCACTATTACCGATGCGCATCTGGTTAACGGTAACAGGATTATGGATATGCCCATGCCCGAAAAAACACTGGTTGTCATGGTAAAGCGGGGAGAACATTATTTTGTACCAACGGGTTCCACCGAACTGGAGCCAAACGATGTCTTACTGATAATCTCCGACAATGAACGGAGTTTAAAGGAAACGTATGCGAAACTCGGAATCAGGCCGGGAGAGAGTTAGGGATGCAAAATATACTGTTTCGGCTGGTTGTTTTTCTGTTTTTCTTATCAGGGACAGGTCTTGTTAATGCAAGGGATTACAGGTATATAGATTCTGTTATGCGCGTTTGTCCTGCACAGCGCACGCAGTCTGTTGAAAATATTGGCAAGTATATCAAAGATAAATTCAGTTCGGATTCGGACAGGCTGAGAGCGGCTTACAGCTGGGTAGCTCAGCACATTAACTATGACATTGCCAAAATGCATTCGGGCATAACGTACAAGCACGAAAGCGAGGTCGTCAAACAGGTATTGAGAACCCGTAAAACAGTATGTTTCGGATATGTTGTAACTCTTAAAGCCATACTTGAGAATCTTGGGATAAAGACAGTTACAGTAAAAGGATATACTAAGCAAAACGGCAAAATCGACGAAATTCCACATGCATGGTGCGCTGTAAAGCACAATGGCGAATGGCGACTGATAGACCCGACATGGTCGTCGGGATATTATTCTTCGGGAAAATTCCATAAAAGGTTTAATGATAAATGGTTTCTCGTTAATCCGGACAGGATTATCAGTTCGCATATTCCTTTTGACCCTGTCTGGCAGTTTTCGTATTTTCCACTGAACAGCAGCGAGTTTTATGGAGAAACAGGAGCGGATTCCATCAGTTCGCGCTTTTTCAGTTATCTGGATACCATTAATATCATTGAAAAATCGTCGGAAAAAGAACGTTTGATTGCCGAAAACAGGCGTATCCGTTCCATGGGCGTCAATAATTCAATGATAAGCAAGCATATCAACGACAATGTAAGGTATCTGGAATATATTGAACATGACGCGAATGTGAGCATATTTAATGAAGCGGTGAACCTGTACAACCTCGCCGGTTCGCTGTATAATAAAGGTTCGGCAAATGACTTGAAAGCCGCAAGACAGAAACTGAACGAGGCTTCGGAAATAATCGACGGTATTCAAACAAGCGATAAGGATATGTCCGCTTCAATCAGAGATTTAAAGAAAATGATAAACAGGTTAAAATCCCAAATAGAGGAAATGTTATGACAAATAAAACACAGAAACCGGTTTTTTCGAGACGCCGGACGGTGGAGGTGAGAGTGGGCAATGTTTGTATCGGCGGAAACAAGCCCGTCAGGATACAGACAATGGTCACAAGCCCTACTTCGGATATCGACGCGACTGTAAATGAATGTATAAAAGTAATCCGCGCAGGAGCCGAGCTGGTACGTATCACAGCGCCGAATATCAGGGACGCCGAGGCTTTGGGCGTGATAAGAAGCGAACTCAGGAAACGCGGGTACAGCGTCCCCCTGATTGCCGATATACATTTCAATCCCGATGTTGCTGAAATTGCGGCTAAAAACGTTGAAAAGATCAGGATTAATCCGGGAAACTTCACCGACAGGCAGGCGATGCTGCAAACCGGTATTCGGGATATCGAACAGAACTGGGAAAGCGATTTGTCGAAACTGAGGACAAGATTTATCTCTCTTTTGAATATCTGCAAGGAATACCATACTGCGCTGAGAATCGGCTCAAACCACGGTTCGCTGTCTCAGCGTATAATGTCGAAATACGGAGACACGCCGGCGGGAATGGTCGAATCGGCAATGGAATTTTTGAGGATATGCAGGGAAGAACATTTCGACAATGTCCTTGTCTCGATGAAGGCGAGCAATACAGTGGTAATGGTTCAGGCTTACAGGCTTCTGGTCGCGTCGATGGACGCCGAGGACATGCATTATCCCCTGCATCTCGGCGTGACGGAAGCGGGGGACGGCGAAGACGGAAGGATAAAATCGGCGGTGGGAATCGGAAGTTTGCTTGCCGAGGGTCTTGGCGATACCATAAGAGTTTCGCTGACGGAAGCTCCCGAAAATGAAATCCCTGTCGCCCGGAAACTGGTACGCCACTTTTCCTCGCTGCCTCCCGTTTTTCGTGAAGAAAATGAAACGATTGACTGCTCATGCCTTAAAACATCATTGCCGGCGGGAAAAAAAGTCATTGTGATTTCGGATTTGTCGGGATTAAATCCCGTATATGAATCCGATATTGAGAGCTTGGGCTTCGGTACAGAAACGGATTCGGCTGTTCAAAATCCTGTTCCGGACTACATATACACCGGTTCTTCGACACTGGCGTTCGACAGCGAAAATCCGAGAATAATAGACGACAGCAAGGACAGTTTTATCTTTTGCAGCCATTTGTCGCTTGACGATTCCTTTTTGAGATGGCTGAAGGAAAATCCCGATAAAATACTCGTACTTTCGTTTGACGACGCCGGCAGTATAATCCGGCAGCGTTCCGTCTTCAGGAAACTTCGGGATAGCGAAGTCCGTAATCCGGTCGTCATTGCGCGAAGCTATAAGGAAACGGACTTTGAGAAGTTGCAGATAATGGCAGCCTGCGATTTCGGGGCATTGCTGATAGACGGTCTTGGCGACGGAATCATGCTGTCGGCAGAGAGCGATATTCCGCCGAAATCTGTTTCCGATCTTTGTTTCCGGATACTTCAGGCGGCAAGGCGCAGATACACACGTACAGAGTATATTGCATGTCCCGGATGCGGACGTACTCTCTTCGATTTGCAGGAAACTCTGAAAAAGGTCAGGGCGGCTACTTCCGGACTTAAGAATCTGAAAATAGGAGTTATGGGATGCATTGTCAACGGTCCCGGCGAAATGGCAGACGCCGATTACGGATATGTGGGCGCAGGTCCGGGGAAAATCACATTATATAAAGGTAAGGAGGCTGTGAAAAAGAATATCCCGCAGGAAAACGCCATCGATGAACTGATTAAATTGATTAAGGAAAATTAGAGCCTCATGCGTTTGATATCGGGACATTATGTATTTACAGGCAGGGAGTTTATAAAAAACGGGGTTGTCGAAGTCGATAATGCCGGAAGAATTGTCAGCCTCGGTTCCCTGGGCGATTCTATAGTCGAAAGGGAAGGTACTGAGTTTTTTAACGGGATAATAAGTCCCGGATTCGTTAATGCTCACTGCCATCTCGAACTGTCTCACATGGAAGGCGTAATTCCAAAAAATTCGGGAATGACCGATTTCTGCAAATCAATAATGTCGTACCGGAATAATGACGCGGACAGGCAGCTTTCGGCTATGTACGAGGCTGATAAACTGATGGAAAACGAAGGAATCGTAGCCGTGGGCGATATTTCCAACAGGGACTTGAGCATAAGGGTGAAAAAGGATAGCCGCCTGATTTATCATACTTTTGTGGAGACTTTGAGTCTTGACCCGCGTCTTGCCGATGAAATTATTTCCACGTCAAAAGATATCAAACGCAGTTTCGAAAAGGAGGGACTAAGGGCTTCAATAAGTCCGCACGCCCCGTATTCGCTGTCGGAAAAGCTGTTCGAAATGTCTGTAACGGAAGCCAGTAAGGACGGAATTGTCAGCATACACAATGAAGAAAGTATAGCCGAAATGAAACTTTTTGCAGACAAAAAGGGAAGCATGCGGGATTTGTTCGGAAAAAGTCTGGATTTGTTTCTCCCTGAATATGACAAGCCAATACAGCGGATTCTGAAATATATTGCGCCTAAGACCGGTATGCTGCTTGTCCACAACACGCATACAAACGAACAGAGTCTCGAACAGGCTCTGAAACGGAATAAAAAGACGACATGGGTTCTCTGTCCCGCTTCCAATTTGTATATAGAAAACCGTTTGCCCGATGTAAACATGCTTGCGAAACGCAATCTCCACATCGCTGCAGGAACGGACGGTTTTTCCTCAAATACAAACCTTTCGATACTGAACGAACTTAAAATCCTCGATTCCGCTTTCCCCGAAACAGGTCTGCAAAACCTGCTCCGATGGGCAACGCTGAACGGCGCCGAAGCCTTAAATCTCGACAAAGAACTCGGCAGTTTCGACACGGGTAAACGTCCGGGAATACTCCTGCTAACAGATATCGACTTCCAAAATATGAAACTGACAGAAAACAGCAGAGTGAAAAGATTGCTGT
>JAISDR010000190.1 GCA_031264645.1 Prevotellaceae bacterium
CACTTCTTCAAGATTCGCGACGAAAAATCCGCGTCCGCGCATCTAAGCAGGCACAATGACAGTGGACTTTGGCGCATCACGGACTTTGGCAATCAGGGCGAAATCAACGGAATGACAGCTATTAATTTTGTCATGTACCGTGAAAACCTGCCCTTTTACGACGCCGCGAAATACATCGCCGACGTAATATTGAAAAGAAACCTTTCCGCAGATGCCTTTCGACCGGCAAAGCGGGAAGCAATACGTTCGTTCCGCGAATTTAATCCCGAAACCGACAGACTGAACGAATTCGTTTTTTTCTATCGGGAAGAACCTCTGCCCGAAGAATTAAAAGTCATCGGGCGATACGTAACAAAGGAACTGCTTGCACGCTTCAACTGCAAATCCGTTGATCGCTACGAATATCCAAAATACAGCGAAAAACTTGGTAAAAACATCGTTAACATTTTTTCCTCGCACCCTGACTACCCGATATTTGTATTTGATTATGGCGATTTCAAAAAACAGTACTTCCCCCTTGCTCTGGACAAAAAAGACCGCTTCCGGTATATCGGGAAAAAGCCGGCAAACTATATCTTCGGACTGGAACAGCTGCGGAACACAAGACCCGAATTTAACGATGACGAGGGAGACGGGGACGCCGAACGGGAACGGGCTGCCGGCGAAGACGGCGACGAAGAGGCGGGGTACCCCAAGCAAAAGCTGATTGTAAAAAGCCTGTTCCGCTGTTCCGGCGAATCCGACGCCCTGAATCTCGCCTCCATCGGCTGCCACGTATACTGGCTCAACTCCGAATCGGCAAAAGTTGACGCGCTTCAATTCCGCGAAATCGACCAGTACACCGAAAAACACTATCAGGTGATGGATCTGGACGCGACGGGACAGTCGAACGCGCAAACCAACGCATTGAAACACATCGACCTCTATAACATTGTACTGCCGAAATGGATAACGCATCATCTTGACTGGCGCGGAAATCCGTGCAAGGACTTGAAAGACTTCATTAACCTGTCAGGAAACAACCGCGACGAAACCGAACGCGACTTTACTGTCCTGAAATCCAATGCCCGGCGTGCAAAATTCTGGGAAAAGGCAAAGAAAAAAGACAAAGAGGGGAAAAAGGCAATTAACTTCAGCATGGAAAATTTCTATTTCTTCCTGAAACTTAACGGATTTTACCGCATCAACAAAACATACGTGCGCAAACACGATTACATGTACGTTAAGATTGACGGCGGCAAAGTGTTTTCGCTCATTGCTCCCGACAGAATCAAAACCACCGTCAAAACATTTACAAAAGACTGGCTTGAGAACAGAAAAATGATGTCGATACTGCCTCTGCTTGATAAAATCAACACGTCGAACCAGATAACCGAGGCCAATCTCGAAGGACTTCCCATCATTGAACTCAACTTCCGCAACTACTCGCAAAACGTCGAATATCTGCATTTTGCCAACGGGACAAGCATAAAAATCACCCCGAACGAAATAAAAACGGAGACGCACGGAAAGGCTCCGAACTACATACTTGGCGATTTGATTGTGAACAACAGGCATATATCGCACATCATTCCGCACAGCATACGCCTTGATCCGCCGGCGATCGAAGTAAACGCCACTCCCGAATACCGGAAGATGCTCGATGAGCTTGCTGCAGCCAAAACCGCCGAAGAAAAGATGGCGGTCAATGACAGAATAGACCAGCTGCGCGAAATCGACCGTTACGAAGTAAAAGTCAACGACAAAGATTTTTACTTCGTACAGTTCCTGCTCGACATTTCGCGGCTTCACTGGCGCAAGGAACTCGAAAGGAACGAAGCCCTTACTCCCGACGAAAAAAAGGAACAGGAACTGTCTCTCGCCAATCACCTCTTTGTACTTGGCTATCTCTCGTCGGAATACAAGGACAAGGGAAAGCCCTGGGTCGTACTCACAATGGACAATAAAATATCGGAGGTGGGACAGGCTTCCGGGCGGAGCGGAAAATCGCTGATTGCGGACGGACTGAAACATGTGCGCCCGCTTTTCAAAAAGGGAGGACGCGACCTTGACAATCAGGACAATTTCAAATTTATATACGATGGCTATACGGAATTTCATAACATTATCGAAATTGATGATTTTGCCGAATTTGGTTTATTCGAACGTTTTTACACCGAAATCACCGGTTCCAGGGAGATAAACCCCAAAAACTATTCGGGATTCACGCTTGACTATTCTGAATCCGGCAAAATGATTATATCGACAAACTACGAACTTCAAAATTCCGGTTCGTCCACTTATGCCCGAATCCTTTACGAAACGGTATCCGACTACTATCACGAAAAAACGCCCGACAATGACTACAGGGAAACCCGCAAGCCCGACCTCAAGTTCGGACGCGACCTGTACGATGATTTCACTCAGGAAGAATGGAACAAGTTCTACAATCTCATAGCCTACTGCATTCAGCTGCAAATGAGATTCTACAAGATAACTCCTCCGTACGGCAATATTCGAAAGCGCGGATTGCGCCGTGAAATGCAGAAAGGCGTTGGAAAAACCGACGACTTTTTCAAGTGGGCAAATACATACTTTGTTCCGAAGCCCGAAGGTTATACCGACATGTTTTCGCCTGCAGACGAAGGCTATTTTGGTGCGCTCATCAGTAAAAGGGCGGCTTTCGAGGAGTTTCAGAAAACTCTCACTTCCAAGCAGAAAAACGATTATCGCATCCACAATTTCAAAAAACACATTGAATCGTGGTGCGAATATTACGGCTATCGCCTGAATCCCGAATCCCTGATAACCGACAGGGCTAACGAACGGATCATTAAAAGAGGAAAGGATGGCAGGCCCGAAGAATTTTTCTATATCGCAACCGTCGGCAGCGAAATCCAGCCGACTCCGGATACAACCGACAATAGTGATGACGATAGTTATGCCGAGAAAAATAATGAAATGCCGTTTTAGAAATTACGAATTATGAGTTATAAGTCCAATACAAAAATCCCCGCCGTCCCTGCAGTCCCAAAAGTCCCTCTGGAGCTAAACAAAATCTACTGCACCGACGCCTTGAGCGGTCTGAAACTGCTCGACGACAATTCCGTGGACTGCGGCGTTACTTCCGTACCCTATTACGGTCTGCGTGATTACGGAACGGCAACATGGGAAGGCGGGAATCCCGATTGCCGGCATTCCGAGCGCGAAGAATCCGGATTTGAGAACAGCAAGCAGGCAAGCAATCGGGGAAACGCAAAAAAATTACCAGGGGGCGTTTGTCCGAAGTGTGGAGCTGTCCGTGTTGACAGGCAGATCGGACTGGAAGAAACGCCCGAAGAATACAGAGACCGCCTGCTGGAAGTATTTACGGAGTTCTACCGGGTACTCAAGCCCGAAGGCACGCTCTGGCTCAACATCGGGGATTCGTACTGGGGAGGCAAGGGTTATTCGGGTTCGTCGGCGGGCACATATCAGTATGAGCGCCTGAAAGCCGGAAAAACAATTACTCGCGAATATTCCAATATCGGCGGCAGGGGAACAGTCAGACCGACCGACAGGAAACATCCGGTTATCAAACAGAAAGATTTGATAGGCACACCATGGATGATTGCCTTTGCATTAAGAGAAACGGGCTGGTATCTCCGGCAGGACATTATCTGGCACAAGCCCAATCCCATGCCCGAAAGCGTCAAAGACCGCTGTACAAAATCGCACGAATATATCTTCCTTCTTGCCAAGTCGGCAAAATACTATTTCGACCATGAGGCAATACTCGAACCCGCCGCATACGACGGTCGAAAGGATTCGTTTTTCAAGGGAAGCGACAAATATTCGGGCAAACAGACAGGACTGAACATGCAAAGCTTTGCATCAAAGGGACACGAACGCTGGCCTCGTGTAACGCAGGTACACCGAGACGGTTACGAAGTCGGCAATCCATCCAACATGGGCTGTCCCGTTATACGCGGTTTTGCGGAGAAGGAAGATCAGACCGGATTAACGCCAAACCGTCATGGCGGCAGCATACCGTACTGTCCGGCACGCAGCAAGCGCGACGTCTGGTCGGTATGTACCAGAGCGGAAAAGGAAAGTCATTTCGCAGTGTTTCCGGAAAAGCTAATCGTCGACTGCATCAAAGCCGGATGTCCCGAAGGCGGCGTCGTCCTCGATCCGTTTATGGGCAGCGGAACTACAGCTGTAGTAGCCCGCAAACTGAATCGAAACTACATCGGATTCGAGCTGAATCCCGAATATGTGGAAATCAGTAAAAGAAAATTGTATAACGAATTGGGTATGTGGGCATGAATGGCATAAAATTACTTTACATCGACCTCTTTTGCGGAGCCGGCGGCACGTCTACCGGAGTGGAACAGGCGCAATACAGCGGCGAAAAATGCGCCAAAGTAATAGCCTGCGTAAACCACGATGCGAACG
>JAISDR010000198.1 GCA_031264645.1 Prevotellaceae bacterium
GTGAGCGGGCGCGTATTGCCTGTCCCCACGTGAAAAGCGCGGAACGAGACATTCACGAAAACGAAAATCAAGCCGTAAACACGGATATTAAGAAAATTGATGGACGGTTGCAGAAGACTTTCATGACTGATGATCCCCGGCATTATGATTGGAGTGAGCCACTGTGCGCTGATTATAAGTATCGCTGCCAAAGCCCACAGAAACAGCAAGCCGGTTTCCATGACGGGACCGATCTTTTCCGGATTATTCTCTCCCTTTCGTCGCGAAATCAAAATCTGCATGCCGGTAGCAAAGCCAAAACCAAGCATGAACAGCACATGAAAATATATCCCTCCGATGGCTGCCGCACCTAATTCTATTTCGCCCACATGCCCCATAAACGCCGTGTCGGTTACGCTTATAATATTCTCCGCCAGCATGCTTAACATTATGGGAAAAGACACAGCCCATATTTTCTTAAATCCGGGAACAGCCGGGGATATTGTATGCATCATTTACTTATTTTTTGCAAACGTACTAAATTTATCGGTATTATAAACAAACAGGATCCGACTTTTGAATACTGGCTTAAAAATTATTACTTCAAAT
This sequence comes from Prevotellaceae bacterium, assembly GCA_031264645.1. GTDB lineage: Bacteria > Bacteroidota > Bacteroidia > Bacteroidales > UBA932 > JAIRLF01. The sequence continues at coordinate 589 of JAISDR010000198.1, forward strand.
AGATACAACGTAAGAAAGGACGCTCTGATTTCCAGGACGCCCTCTCTACAAACATTTTTAAATTTCACATACAAGATCCGATTTCACTTCGTTTTTAGTCTTTGCACAACACTGTCAAAAACGAAGCAAACATCCATACTGTTTTTTCCTGATCTTCGAGATAATTACCAAACATGTTTACTGTAGCTTCATCTTTACAATCACTTGCAAGACTTACTATTTCCCTCTCCTTTGCAATAACTGTCTTGTAAGAATTCAAAATAGAGCTTACAATCTCATTTTCACAGCTGATACCCGAAACTTCCTTTATCGAAGATATTTTCAGATAGTGTGAAAAATTGTTTTCCGGGACTCCGCCCAGCGCAAGAATACGTTCTGCGATCTCATCAATTTTGTCTGCAAGATAATCATACTGATCTTCAAACTGCTTATGTAAGGTAAAAAACTGTTTTCCCTTTATGTTCCAGTGGAATCCGCGCATGTTCGCATAAAATATCTGAACATTCGCTAATAAATCGTCTAATTTGGAAACAAGAGCATCTGCTTCCTTTTTCTTAATCCCTGTAAATTCTATAATCGACATAACACTTTTAATTAATTATTAATTTCATTATCTTCTCTTTATATTTACTTAAAGAAGATATACAAAAACAAGCGATAGCAGTAATTGTTCAATTCGTCGAAAGAGCAGACGTCCAAGTTTTATTCCTTTTGCAAGACACTGTTCTGAAACGTATATTTTCCGGCATCCGCTTGAAAGAGAGTTCCATCCGGAAGGCAGATATTTGCTTTTGAGCCTGTCGGAACGGTAATATCGTAAATCACTTTGCCGTTTTCTTTGCGCCATCCGCTTTCGATTGTGCCGTATGGCGATTCGAGCGTCGCTTTGGCGTAAGAGAGGTTCTTTACCACATTCGGACGGATGTTGAACGTGCGGTAACCCGGATCGGCGACGTCCGGCTCGATTCCCGCAAGACATTTGATGAACCACGACGAAATTCCGGCGTACGAAGTATGAATCAGCGCAGAGTGCGGATGGTCGATTTCCCAGACCTCGGGCAATGCCGTCTCGCCGCGGGCAATGAAATAACCGTAACCCGGACAGCTCGTCTTCGAAAGTATCTCGCTGATGATTTCGTGAAATTGAGGATTAGCGAATAAGACATGAAAATACTGATAACGCGAGAAACTTCCGATATTGAAATACGGATGTTCGCCGGTCATGTCCTTTTCCAGACGTTCAAGAGCCGCCGGACGCAGGGAATCGGGAATGATGTCCGTGAAGAGCGCAAGCGCAGTACGCACCTGATCCCCGTCGAGATAGCTGTTGAGCGAAGGCTCAAAATATTTCTCGTGTATCTTGACGCGGGACGTTTCCAACTGTTCGCGGTAAGGCGCCGTTTCAGCCCCATGTCCCAGCGTCTCTGCAATCCGGATGAAAAGATCGAGCGTCATTACATAAACGCTGTTGTTGAAAAACAGGGATTTTGGAGTGCCGCCGTTTTCAAATTTCGGTCCCGGGCTGACCCATTCGCCGAGGAAATATCCGCCCTGATCGTAAGGCGTCAGCAGTCCGTCGACCACATACATATTCAGGAAATCGACCCATTTTTTGCCGGAGCGATACGCCTCTTCCAGTATTCTTTTATCGCCGTATGCCAAATAATGTTCCCAAGCGATGTTCATGTTTGCCGCGCCGTTGAGCGAGCTGCCGTACATTACGCTTATCTGCGGGGCGACGTAGTTTATGCGACCGCTGGGCGCCTGCACGTCGCTCCAGTCGCGCACATTCTTGACGTAATACGCTCCGCTTGCGAAACATGGCAAACCCAGTCCCCAGGTCGTCTGATATGCGCCTTCGGGACCGTATCCCAAACGCTCGCGGTTGGGACAGTCCACCGTAACGCCTTCGGTATTGCACATTTCGTAAGTCCAGCGGTCGAGTTCGTAGATGCGGTTAAACAGCGGTTCGGAACACTCGAACGAGCCGGTGCGCGGGGCGGCGCTCGATATTGCATATCCGGTAATGTCGGCAAGCGCAGGCTTACGTTTCAATCCCTCAAAATGGACATAGCGTCCGGCAAAGAAATTGAAGCGGTTGCAGAATTTCTCGCCGTTTTCGCCGCGGGCAATATAGTACTGTATTTGCTTATATTCCTCGATCGCATTGTTTCCGATGCGCTCCCCGACAAAATTCTTATTTATATCGCGGCGGTTGGATATCTTGATAACAACCGTATCGCCGGCTTCCAGACCCTTGAAGCTCGCTTCGAGGAAGCCGGTAAAGCTCTTGCCCATGTCCACGCGCAAAACGCCGGGGATGGTGTCGATAATCTCCTTTGCGGGAATCGTTTCGACGACCCGCGAAGGATCGGTCATTTGAGCCGACAGCGTAACGTCCGAATTATCCTTTACCGGTACGGTCGTAATGGCATTTGCCCAGCGGCTGTCGTCGAAACCGGCTGTATTCCAGTCCGTGGAATAACGCCGTCCGTCGACTTCCTCTCCTCCCATATCCGAATATTTGAAATTCCCGCTGTTGCGACTGTAGCTCTCGGCGCATTTCCATGTGGCGTCGGAATGGACGGCGAATGTTTCGCCGTTTTTCAGTTTCCCGTTTAACTGTACCAAAACGGACTGACCGGTCAAAGGCTCAAAACTGTTATTTCGCGTCCAGCCCGGACCGTACCACAAAGCCACCACATTATCGCCCTTTTTCAGCAGGGGCGCGACGTCGTACGTAACATAAAATATCCGTTTGTCGATACGCGTAAGCGCCGGAGCAAGCACGCGCTCGTCTATCTTTCGTCCGTTTACGTACAGTTCGTGATAGCCGGATGTGGCGACGTATACAAATGACGATACGGCTTTATCTTCGAGTTTCAGCGTTTTGCGAAACCAGACATGCTTTTCGGGACTTGCGTCGGGATGCTTTATCCAGTCGCCTTTCCAGTCGGAACGCTCAAGCAAACCCATTGAAAAACGGGCGGTTTTGCTCCATGCCGAGGCTTCGCCCTTATGGTCGTAAACCCGCACTTTCCAGTAATAATCGCCTCCGGAACGGAGTTTTGCGCCTTCGCAGGATACCAGATGCGATTGTCCGGACACGACTTTTCCGCTGTTCCAGACGTCGGCTTCCTCCTCGTTGAGTTTGGCGGGCGAGCCGGCGATTAATACCTGATAAGCCGTTTGGCGCTGTCCGCGGACATGTTTTTTGTCGATTAATTTCCAGCTAATCCGCGGCGTTTCGACGTCGATGCCAAGCGGATCAACAAGATATTCGCAGCTCAGACTGTCAAGGTGCAAGCCCTGCTTTGCAGTACAGGCAGATAGAAGAAAGAATGTCAGGCATCCTAAAAAGAGATTTTTGATATATGTATTCATTGTTATGTGCAAATCTGTTATTTTTTATTTCTTATCCAGAAAGCCGAACTGTTGCGGTTCAGCGAAACTATGTATCCGTCTTTATGTTTTTTCAGGCGGGCGTTTCCATTGTCGATTAACAGTTCCCATTTTCCCGGCGCATCCGGTATTTTGATAAACTGTTCATCCTGACCGTTCATCCGGTACACGAGAAGCAGCTGTGCCTCGCCCGTTCCGTCGCCGAATACCGCCGCGTCCCATTCCGAATCGTTACGCGGTTGCGGCAGCGGGAAGAAAACCGGCTGTTCCCTGTAAGCGCGGGTT
>JAISDR010000311.1 GCA_031264645.1 Prevotellaceae bacterium
AATGAGAAAACGACATTTTGAAAAAGAAGTTCAACGTAGTCAATGCACCCTGGCAAATCCCGAAGGGATGCCATTATTATAGCAAACACAATAAGCAATATAAAAACCCTGAAAGGGTGGCATTATGGTATGCGAAATAAACAAGATATAACAGATTATAAAAACTCTGGATTGCTTCGTACCTCGCAATGACGGGACAACAATGGTTTGCTTCGACTGTTGTTATATCCTGATTAAGCGTCATTTCGCTCTTAGTTTAGGTACGAAACGGTTATTCGCAATGACGAAAATCTTCCAGTCGGAAAGCAGTTCTAAATGTGCTGCTTACGAAAAGTGTCATTATAAATAACGAAGCAATCCAGAGTTTTTATAATCTGTTAATATCCTGTTTATTTCGCATATCTGAACTGTTTTTTTCATCTGTATATAAATTTTAAAACGTTTAAAAATCAATAAAATAAAAGTTTAAGAGAATAAATTTTCATCTCCGTACTCCGCTCCTTATTCAAAGAGTTGGTAACAACGTTTGGTGCTTAAACAAATACCCGCCTGTGGCGGATGGTGTCAATTTCATTTACGAGCACTTTGAGCTTCAGTAAAAAAACGACCTCCTGAATCCTTGATTTCAACGCCTAATTCCTTCAACCTGTTCATGTAATATTTGATTTGTTTTTTTTGCTTGCGGGGATTCTCATGTAAAACAGGTTCCATGTAAGCTTTTTTGTCTTTAATGACGTGATAGACTGCAATTATAATCTTATGCCCTACGGCTACCAGTGCTTTCTTTTTACCACGTCGACTGACTAAACTTTCATATTTGCGTTTGAAATAACAGTCTTTTTTGCGGGTGGCGCCCCAGCCGCACTCTACCAGCGTACTTTGCAAATGGCTGTTACCATGCACCGTTTTTACCGTTTTTTTTTTACCGCCCGTTTCACAATTGCCGGGACTCATACCTGACCAGCTGCTTAAATGGGTTTCGTCGGGAAAACGGCTCATGTCTGCCCCTGTTTCGCTGATAATGTCAACAGCGCTTGCCTTCCCAACTCCGGGTATGGTTTGCAGCAATTCTATTTCTACTTTATAAGCTGCGCTTGCCCTGTCGATGGCTTCGTCCAGGGCTTTCAACTGTCCTTCTTTATCCGATATGCTATTTTTGTGAAGTTGCAACATTAACCGGTGATGGTCCCTTACTTTACCGTCCAGGGCTTTGCGAAACTCTTCCCGACTAACCTTTTGCCTGCCATGATAGTGGGACATCAACTTGTCTACTGATGTCTCGCCATCTGTTAATTCTTTGATAATCTTTGTCCCAACAGCGCCATCTACATTGCTTAATACACCAGACAGCTTGATGTTGGCATCTTCAAGTACCTTGATAATCCGATTCTTTTCACTGGCTGTCTGACCAACTACTTTCTTGCGGTAACGTACCAAATCCTGTAAATCACGGACAGGACAGGGGGGATGAAACTCCCTTTCAACAAGCCGCTTAACAATAATTTGCTCAACCAGCGACTGTCTTTTTTGTCTGTCTTGTGACCGGGAACATTCTTTACGTGACGGGCATTGACAAGGATAATCTCGAAGCCTTCTTCCAATACATTGAAGACGGGTTTCCAGTAAACGCCAGTACTTTCCATCGCAATATGTGTGACGCCTTCGCTAACACACCACTCGCTCAAACTTTTCAAAGAACATGTATAGGCTTCGAACTGACGGGTTTCAACCTCCGTGTCGCTCTTGCGGATACTCGCTACTATCAATTTTTCATGTACGTCGATGCCGCAGCCTACTTCTACCATTTGCGTAAATCCTATTTCCTTCACTGCTATTATTTTTTCTGCAAAGATAGTCTATATATATTCATTACGTTTGGTGTGGTTATCTTATAAACTCATGTATATTTCATTTTGTCATAATCGGTAAATGACTTACATTTGCAGCGCATAAAGATTTGTTTTTATACCGGACAGTTAAGAGGTAAAAGCGTGAACTTATGCAGATTGATTATATTAATGATGTATTATTTATAAATTATTTCAGATGAAAGAAATTGTTTTAAGCGGAATCCGTTCTACGGGAAATTTGCATATCGGGAACTATTTTGGGGCCTTGCGCAACTTTATCAGGATGCAGGATGAAAATAACTGCTTCTTTTTCATAGCCGATTTACATTCGCTGACAACGCATCCCGACCCCATTAATTTTCACGAAAATGTTAAAACAGTTTTGTCCGAATATCTTGCGTCGGGACTTGACCCCGAAAAGTCGGTTATTTTTGTTCAGAGTACTGTTCCCGAAGTGTCGGAACTATACACATTGATGAACATGTGGTCGTATGTCGGGGAGCTTGAACGCACATCCTCGTTTAAGGAAAAAGTACGCAAACATCCGAACAATGTGAATGCCGGCTTGCTTACCTATCCCGTGCTGATGGCAACAGATATACTTATACACAAGGCGAATAAGGTGCCTGTAGGAAAAGATCAGGAACAGCATCTGGAAATGGCCAGAGTATTTGCCCGCAGATTCAACAATCTGTACAGCGTCGATTTCTTTCCGGAACCCACGGCATACAATTTCGGTACGGAGCTGGTCAAAGTGCCGGGACTTGACGGTTCGGGCAAAATGGGAAAATCCGAAGGTAATGGAATCTATCTGGCTGATGATGAAAAAACCATACGCAAAAAAGTCATGAAGGCAGTAACGGACAGCGGTATTGCCGGGCCTGACGCTCCAATGTCCGAACCGGTGCAGAATCTTTTTACCATACTGCAAATAGTATCCGACAATGATGTTGTTCAATTCTATACGGAGAAATACAAATCGGGAGAAATACGCTACGGCGATATGAAAAAACAGCTCGCCGACGATATATGTAAGGTAACGCTTCCGATACGCGAACGGATACTGGAAATAAAAAGCAACGAGAAATATTTGAACGAAACAGTGAGATACGGGGCAGAAAAAGCCCGCGCAAGCGCTGCCAAAACTCTGGCAGGAGTGAAGGAAATTATGGGATTCAAATGGTCTTTCAGTGGAAATTTATAAAAGGCAATACTGTAATAAATAACGAAATAACAATTAAGATGTCAGAAGAAAGTAAAACGCTAAATTTTATTGAAGATATAATTGAGACTGACCTGAGCGAGGGTAAACACAGTTCCATTTTAACGCGTTTTCCGCCCGAACCGAACGGATATCTGCATATTGGACATGCGAAATCCATTTGTCTGAATTTCGGGCTTGCCCTGAAATACGGCGGGAAAACCAATCTGCGCTTTGACGACACCAATCCCGTCAAGGAAGACGTTGAATATGTCGATTCCATAAAGGAAGATATCAAGTGGCTCGGATTCAACTGGGCTGCCGAATATTATGCTTCCGACTATTTCGAGCAGCTTTACGTATGGGCGCAGGATTTGATACGCAAGCGTCTGGCATACGTGGACGACCAGAATCAGGAAGAAATCCGCATCAACAGGGGAACCGTAACGCAGTCCGGCGTCAACAGTCCGTATCGCGAACGTACGGCGGAGGAAAACCTTGATCTGTTTGCCCGTATGCGTGCGGGAGAATTTGAAGACGGGGAAAAGGTTTTGCGCGCCAAAATCGACATGTCGCACCCGAACATGATGATGCGCGACCCGATCATGTACCGAATCATTCATGCAAGCCACCACCGCACGGGCGACAAATGGTGCATATATCCGATGTACGATTATGCTCACGGACAGTCGGATTCGTACGAGCATATCACACATTCGATTTGCACGCTGGAGTTTGACATTCACCGTCCGCTGTACGACTGGTTTATCGAAAAGCTCGAAATATTCCCTTCGCGACAGTACGAATTTGCCCGGCTGAACCTCACATACACCGTGATGAGCAAGCGCAAACTGCTCGAACTGGTTAAAAACAACGCTGTTTCGGGATGGGACGACCCCAGGATGCCGACAATCTGCGGTCTGCGGCGACGCGGTTTTACTCCCGAAAGCATCCGGAATTTTGCCGAAAGAGTAGGCGTTGCGAAGCGTCAGAATATGATAGAACTCTCTCTTCTGGAAAACTGCGTGCGCGAGGATTTAAACAGGCGCGCCGAACGCAGGTTTGCCGTGCTCGATCCTCTGAAAATAGTGATTACCAACTATCCCGAATCGCAAACGGAAATCCTGAACGCAGTCAACAATCCCGAAAATCCCGAGGCGGGAACGCGGGAAATAACATTCGGACGGGAAATCTATATCGAAAAGAATGATTTTATGGAAGTCCCCCCGAAAAAGTATTTCCGTCTTGCTCCCGGCTCCGAAGTCCGTCTTAAGTATGCGTATATCATAAAATGCGAGGAAGTTGTGAAGGACGGCAAGGGCGAAATCGTGGAACTTCGGTGCAGCTACGATCCCGAAACTAAAAGCGGCAGCAACAGCGCCAAACAGGTGAAAGGGACGATTCACTGGGTCAATGCCAACGACGCCCTGCCGGTGGAAGTCCGTCTCTACGACAGGCTGTTTACCGAAAGTCACATGGACGATATTCCTGAAGACAAGTCATATATGGATTATCTCAATCCCGAATCGCTGGTTACGCTTACCGCCCTTGCCGAGACTTCGCTGAAGGATGTGAGGGAAAACGTACAGTTTGAACGTATTGGATACTTCTATCCGGATTACGGTTCCACTCCCGAAAAACCGGTATTCAACCGCACCGTTACGCTTAAAGATTCGTGGCTGAAACAAAACAAATAGGAAATGGACAACAGTAAACATTTACCGGCATTCGAGAGGCTGCTGGATATTTTGGACGAACTGCGCGAAAAATGTCCATGGGACAGGGAGCAGACTATGGATTCGCTGCGGACGCTCTCCATCGAGGAAACCTACGAACTTTCCGACGCGGTTATTCGTAACGATTTCAACGATATAAGGAAAGAGCTTGGCGACATGCTGCTTCACATAGTCTTTTATGCAAAAATAGCCGATGAACAGGACAGGTTCGACATATCGGACGTAATTAATACCTTGTGCGAAAAGCTGATATACCGGCATCCGCATGTTTTTGGAGAAACAGTGGCGGAGAGTTCCGGCGAGGTGGTCAGGAACTGGGAGCAGTTGAAGATCAAAGAAAAAGATGGAAACAGGACAGTCCTTTCCGGAGTTCCCGTTTCGCTTCCGGCGCTTGTCAAAGCCGACAGGATACAGGAAAAAGCCGCCGCCGTTGGTTTCGACTGGGAACAGAAGGAACAGGTCTGGGATAAATTCGAGGAGGAAAAGCAGGAATTAATACACGAAATCAACAGGATGGACAGGGACAAAATGGAAGCCGAGTTTGGCGACTTGCTGTTTTCGCTGGTCAACGCCGCCCGTCTTTACGGAATCAATCCCGAAACAGCCCTTGAACGTACAAACCGCAAATTTATCGACCGGTTTACCTATCTCGAAAACAAAACCATCCGTCAGGGACTTTCGCTGAAATCAATGACTTTGGACGAAATGAATGAAATCTGGGAAGAGGCGAAAACGAAGTAGTTATTGTCTGAAGCAGGATTATATAACGCGTGGACTAAAATTGCCTCATAATATGTTGCTTACAAAAAACGTCATTATAAGATACGAAGCAATCCGGAGTTTTTATAATCTGTTAATATCCTGTTTATTTTGCATTCCTTAAGAAAGAAAAAGACGCATATCAAAATGCGTCTTCTTCAAAAGCTTTCACAATATAATTTATCCAAGTTCTCCGACCATTTTCGAAGGGTCGACCCACAGGTCAAACTCTTCGGCGGTCAGATAGCCCAGTTTTATTGCTGTTTCCTTGAGAGTAGCGCCTTCCCTGTGAGCCG
>JAISDR010000205.1 GCA_031264645.1 Prevotellaceae bacterium
AATAATTCTTACGTTATTATCTTCCATTATAAATATTTATTATCCAAAACCTTATGCACGGTTTGGAACCTTTTATTCTCGCTTAAAACGCGCGCTAAGTTAGTTATTTTTCCCGAAACGGGAGAAATTTTAATTAATGTCTGCCCGAAAACTATTTATTTCGCATACCTGAACTCCGCCTCACTCGTGTAGTATGGATTTCTTTTGTACATTTGTGAAAAATATTCAGGAAGATATGAAAAGAGCTATTCTGTTTTTATTGAGTATAACATGTTCGGTTTTACTGTTTTCGCAGTCTGTTGAGAAGATCGACAGTCTGGGTTTGGACAATCTGTACAGGATTGACGAGGGGGTTTACCGTTCGGAGCAGCCCGGGCGGAAGCAGTTTAAGGCGCTTGAGGAATACGGTATCAAAGAGGCGCTCAATCTGAGGGCATGGCATTCCGACAGCAGGTTAGCCAAAGGTACCGGGCTGATTCTGCACCGCGTCAGGATGGATGCTCACAACGCCAACGATTACGACGTCGTCGCAGCGCTGCGAATCATCAAGAACCGCAGGGGCGCGATACTGATTCACTGCCATCACGGATCCGACAGAACCGGACTGATAGTCGCAATGTACAGAATCGTTTTCCAGAACACAAGCAGGGAAGACGCCATTGCCGAGATGAGGAGCGGCTTCGGATTTCACGGAATCTACAACAACATCCTGCGATACATTAATCGTGCGAACATTGACAGCATCAGGAAACAACTTGAAATCGAATGAAAAATCGCCGTCACATAAGCATCGCTGTCGCTTTCCTGCTGTGCGCGGCGTTTTACCTGCTCTCGCATTTCGTCGCGAACAGTCTCGAGAAGGGCGTTTCCATTGACAATGTCGGCACAATAGAGAAAATCCTGCAAAAGTTTCAAAACGAGAGCAGGGCGATAATTTCGTATGCCGTTTCCAGCTGTCCGGACAGCGTCGTCCCGAACTTCGACAGTCTTCATCTTAAAAGCCTGCACGAGAAAGGCGTTTTCATCTTTGTAACCGGCATTTCGTCCGTCGCCGAGAATCCGGCGGAGAGGATACTTTACTGGTCGGACAATCTTCCCGTTACGACGGAGCAGCTGGACAATGTCGCCGAAGAATCGCGGTACATGTACTTCGGAAACGGCTGGTATGTGGCGCAGGCGTTCAGGCACGGTACATTCAAATATATCACGCTGATACTCGTGGTAAGGGAATATTTCTATCAGAACCGCTTCCTCAGGAACGGCATCAATCCGGCGTTCGATTTTCCCGACAACATTGTCATCCTGCCGCTGGGCGACCTTGGAATCCCAGTGAAGGACGCCGACGGAGTTCCGCTTTTTGTCGTCAACTCGGACATGCCGGCGACGGCAACTTCCGGACTGTCGCTGCTGTTCCGCTGGCTGAGCGTGATTGCCGCCTGTCTCCTGATACTCTTTATTTTCCGCAATCCCCGTCTGTACGAAAAGAGTCTCTGGTATCTGTGTCCCGCCTTTGTTTTGCTGCTGGGGCTGCGCGTTTTCATCTTTCACTATCTGGGGTTTTTCCAGGGCGAGCTGTACCTGTTTACGCCCTCGCTCTATGCCGATTCGGAACTGCTGCCGTCGCTGGGCGATCTTTTACTGCACCTGCTGTTTCTGTTTCTGTTTATCGTAATACTGTTTCCCGTAAGGGAAAGCCTGCGTAAACGGCTGAACGGCAATCGGGTTTTCTTCATACTTTCGGGCGTACTGACGGCGCTGTTCCTCTGTGCGAGCCTGTACGTCGTCGAATCGCTGGCGTTCAATTCCGAAATATCGTTCAAGATATACAAAATGAACGATGTAACGGTATATTCCTTTCTGGCGTACTTTGTTCTTGCGCTTGTCTTTGCACAGCTTTGCATACTGATATACCTGCACATCTTCATATTTGGAAACGCCGGCGCCGCATGGCAGCTCGCCGTACAGGGAAGCATTGCGCTGGCGGCGCTGTGCCTGATGAAGCTCGAGTACGGAACTCTGATTTTCCTTGCCCTGTACATAATTATATATCTGCTGTTTTTGAAGACGTCCCGCTCGGGATTTACACTGTCCGCGTTTGTATGGCTGACGATGTTCATTTCGCTGTACGTGTCCTTCTCGCTGATTGTGAACACGGGCGAAAAGGAACGCAAGCAAAGGGAGGTGCTGGCAAAAGGTCTTGTCAGCGAAAGCGATCCTGCGGCGGAAGTGCTGCTGAAGGATGTGGAAAAGCACATATCCGCAGACCCGTATATCAAAAGAATACTGTTTTCAGGACTGTATCACAATACTGATTTACACGGGTTTCTTACCGAAAAATACTTCAGGGGGCATTTCCAGCGTTACGAGCTGATATATCATATATGCCGTCCCGGCATGAAACTGTATATCGAGGAGGAAAACAGGGCGGAAAACTGTATCGACTTCTTTACGAGGGAAAAAAACAGGAGTACGCCGCTGTCGGGAAGCTCTCATTTCCAGTTTATGGACAACTATCGGGGACGGATTCACTATCTGGGCGATTTCCGGTTTGTCGATGGAAGGGATACGGTGTTCCTGTATCTGGAACTGTATTCGGAACGCGCAAGCGAATCGTCCGTCGGCTATCCCGAACTGCTGAGATTCGAATCCGGAGGAATGGACTACGAAGCTGCCGGATACTCATACGCAAGATATTCCGGCGGGAAGCGCGTCGGCAAGCTCGGCAGCTACGACTACGGTTTCGAGCTTGCTCCGGACTGCCGCGAGGGGTTTTACGAGAAGGACGGATACTCGCACTACCTGTTCAAAACGGAGTACGGGGAGGCGGTCATACTGGGTTATCCGAAATCGGGGTTTTCGGGAATGGTGTCGATATTTTCGTATTCATTCGTGATTTTTATTGTTATACTGTTTATTCTCTTCAGTCTTGCGGGCTTGAAACCCGAAATGTCGACAAACCGGAACAGCTACCGCTGGAAGATAACGCTCGTCATACTTGCCGGAATAATCGGCGCCTTAACCATACTGACCATAGCGATGCTGGCTTACGTCATAAACCAGAGCGAGAAGAAAAACCTCGACGCCATACACAGCAAAATGCAGTCGACGATAATCGAGCTTGACCAGAGCCTGTTCGATACCGAAAGGATTGTCAACGACATGCATGGCAGTCTTGAATCAACGCTGATAGTCCTGTCCAACGCCTTCAACACGGACTTGAACATGTACGACATGGCTGGAAACCTGCTCGTATCGTCGCGAAACGAAATTTTTGACAGAAAGCTGATCGGCAAGAAGATGAACCGCGAAGCCCTGCATGCCCTTTCTGCCGAGAAACAGTCGAAATTCATTCATACCGAGCGCATCGGGACAATCTCCTACTTTTCCTCGTACACGACATACTACAACCGGCAGGGCGAGGCGCTTGCATATCTCAACATCCTGCATTTCAACAACCGCTCCGAGCTGAGAACCGAACTGCTGTCGCTGACCGGCGCGATAATGAATATCTACATTTTCCTTATTATTACAGGCATAGCGCTTGCGATATTTGTGTCGAATCAAATCACGCGACCACTGGATCTGGTGAGCCGGAAGATGGCGGAACTGAATCTCGCCAAGCGTCCCGAACCGATCGAATATGAATGGAATAACGAACTTGGCGACCTCGTCAGGGCTTATAACCGTATGATAGGGGAACTCGCCCAAAGCGCTAAAATCATGGCTGAAAACGAACGCGAATCGGCATGGCGCGAAATGGCGCGTCAAATAGCCCACGAAATAAAAAACCCGCTGACGCCAATGAAACTGAATATCCAGCTCGCCATGAGAATGAAAAAACAGAACCGCGAGGGATGGCAGGAAAAAATGGACGAGGCAATCAAATCAACTCTCGAACAGATAGACATACTGACATACATCGCTTCGGAGTTCTCGAATTTCGCACGAATGGGCAGAATCGAACTGGAACGGATAAACCTGTCGCAGGCCGTGCTGTCGGCAATATCGCTGTTCTCGGGCTACAGGGACTTGAAAATCAATTACGCCGACGACGGAAAGGAACGCTGGGTCGACGCCAGCAAGGAACAGCTGCAAAGGGTCTTCACCAACCTGCTGAAAAACTCGGTGCAGGCTGTGGAAAATATCCCGAACCCCGAAATTACAATCGTGCTGGAAAACAGGGAAACAAACTGCGCTGTAAGGATTTCAGACAACGGCGCAGGCATCTCCGACGAAACCGCAAAGAAACTGTTTCATCCCAATTTCACGACAAAATCGGGCGGCACAGGTCTCGGACTGGCAATATCCAAAAGCATAATCGAAAGCTTCGGCGGCACGATACTGTTCGTCCCGGATACAAAAGGCGCATGCTTCGAGATACTGCTGCCGTCAGCTCCAAAATGACGCTTCCAAAATGATTCGTACTGCACTTGTATGCAGCTATAGACTGGAATTGAATGAAACACAATAAATTCGATATCCGGAAATATCTTTTTCAGAAAATACAACATAATTTAACATAATTTATTAATTGACCTAATAATCTTATACTTACCTTTGCGGAACTTTTTTCGATGTATAGTATGAATATTAAATGTTTATCGATTTTTTGTATATGCCTTGTCGCCGCATTTACAGCACAGTGTCAGGAGATTATAATGCCTTCCAACTGTGGACTGTTTTCTCCGTATCAGGTTGATATGGAAGATTATATGAAATTTGATTTATACGATGACAACGATGATTCGGACATTACTCTGGAAACAGTCAATTCTCTAAATAAAAACGCTTTGAATGTGGATCTCCTTATGGATATTTCTTCTTCAGCTAAAATAACAAAAAGAAAACCCTTGAATCTCTGTTTTGCCCTTGACCGCAGCGCATCAATGAGGGAAAACAACAGAATGGAAAAGTTGAAAGATGCAATGAAAGAGATACTTTCTTTCCTTTCGCCCGACGA
>JAISDR010000151.1 GCA_031264645.1 Prevotellaceae bacterium
TTTTTTTGGAAAGATTAATCGTTTAAAGAGAAACGCACAAATCTCGTTACCGATACTTCGGGATCAACACTTTTCAGGTATTGACCTACAGAGATTTTCTGGTCTTTAATAAAATCCTGGGAAATCAAAGTACTTTCCTTGAAGAATTTATTCAATTTACCTTCTGCGATTTTCTCTATCATATTTTCCGGTTTATTGTCCAGACGAGCCTGTTCTCTTCCGATCTGCAGCTCGCGTTCAACAATCTCGGCGGGACATGCGTCCTTATTAACCGAAACCGGATTCATTGCTGCAACCTGCATGGCTATGTCTCTTCCCGCTTCTACCGAAACGGTCTTGTTGAAAGCTACGACGGTTGCAAGCTTATTGTTCATGTGTATATATGACTCCAAATGTTCTCCGGAGATTCTTTCGTATGAAGCGATTATATGCTTTTCTCCGCTTCTGCCGGTTTGATCGCTGATCAGCTGAGCGATTGTAGAACCGTCTACAACAATAGCTTCCAGAGCCTCCTTATCTTTTGGCAAGGCTGCAATTGCCGCATCTGCAATTTTGTTTGCCAGCGCCTTGAAATCGTCTGTTTTGGCGACGAAATCCGTTTCACAGCCAAGCGCCACGAGGATTCCTTCCTTAGCGTTTCCGTCGACTTTGGCAATCACTGCGCCTTCGGTCGTTTCGCGGTCAGCGCGTTTAGCCGCAACAAGCTTTCCTTTTTCGCGTATAATTTCCTGTGCGCGGTCGAAATCTCCATTAGCTTCGGCAAGAGCGTTTTTACAGTCCATCATGCCTGCGGCGGTCATTTTCCTCAATTTTGCAACATCAGTTGCTTTTATGTCTGCCATAATTAATTCTCCTTATTATGAATTTTTAATGTAATACTTTCAAAAAACTATGCGCGGGAATCGCGGGCATTGTCTTTTTTGGATTTACGGGCTCTCATTTTACGCGGCGACGATTCTTCGGCTGCTGCCGGTTCGTCCTTTTCCTTTTCCACCTTTCTTTCCGAGAGTCCGTCTCTCATTGCGTCGCAGGCAATGCCCACGATCAGCTCTATTGATTTTGCAGCGTCATCGTTTGCCGGAATCACATAGTCAACGCTTGTAGGATCACAACAGGTATCGACCATTGCAATAATCGGTATGTTCAAGCGTTTGGCTTCCTTCACAGCATTCGATTCCTTCTGTATGTCTACAATAAAAAGCGCTGCGGGCAAACGTGAAAGGTCGGAGATGGAGCCTAAATTCTTCTCCAGCTTAGCCCTTTGGCGTGAAATCTGCAATTTCTCGCGTTTCGACAATGTTTCGAATGTTCCATCGGCAAACATTCTGTCGATAGAATTCATTTTCTTTACGGCTTTGCGTATTGTGGGGAAATTGGTAAGCATGCCGCCGGGCCAGCGTTCGGTCACGTATGGCATGTCTATAGCTTTAACCTTTTCCGCTACAATGTCTTTTGCCTGTTTTTTAGTAGCTACAAACAGTACTTTACGACCCGAACGGGCAATGCCGTACAGCGCTCTCGCAGCCTCGTCTATTTTTACAACGGTCTTGTGCAGGTCAATAATATGGATACCGTTTTTTTCCATAAAGATATATGGCGCCATTTTTGGGTTCCATTTTCTTTTCATGTGTCCGAAATGTACTCCTGCATCAAGTAACTCCTGGAATGTTGTCTTTGACATTTTTTTAATCTTTTTAAATTTAATTTTTAACTCTTTTCATCAACTTTTCACGTAGTGGACAGAATCCAGTCGGAAAAATTTTCCGCAACGCAGCATTATCCTTATTAATAATCGCAGGATAATTCATCACTGTCGTTGTGCTGTAGAAAAACTGCATTTTTATTAACGTTTACTGAACTGAAATCTTTTACGCGCTCCGGGGCGTCCGGGTTTCTTGCGTTCAACTTCGCGCTGGTCGCGCGTCAGGAAACCGTTAGTTTTCAGCGCCTGTCTGAATGCTTCGGCGTCCAGTTTACAGATAGCGCGCGCAATACCCAGCCGCAAGGCTTCCGCCTGACCTTTGATTCCGCCTCCGTTAAGGTTTGCCTTAATATCGTATTTACCTTCGTTGTCGGTTACCGTAAGCGGCTGTTTAACCACATACTGCAACAATTCGGAGGGGAAATACTTGTCGAGAGGACGGCCATTGATTGTAATAGCTCCTGTTCCGGCAGCTAAATAAACGCGTGCAACGGCAGCTTTTCGTCTTCCAAGTGCATTAATTACTTCCATTGTTTCTTTTTAAATTTCTTTTAACGTAATTTGTTTTGGTTGCTGTGCTTCATGAGGATGTTCATTTCCTGCATAAACATACAAATTGTGAAATAACTTGGAACCAAGTCTGTTTTTCGGAAGCATGCCTTTTATTGCAGCTTCTATCACGGCGTTCGGTTTGCGTACCAACAATTGTTGAGGGGTAGCAAAACGCTGGCCTCCCGGATAACCGGTATGGCGCACATACACCTTGTCTGTTCTTTTCTTACCCGTCAGTTTCACTTTTTCAGCGTTGAGAATAATCACATTATCTCCGCAGTCAACATGAGGGGTAAAGTCCGGTTTGTTTTTGCCCCTGAGAATTAGCGCAACTCTCGAGGCTAAACGTCCCAAAACTACATCCGTAGCATCTATAACATACCACCGTTTGTTGACGGTTGATGCGTTTGCCGATACTGTTTTGTAACTTAAAGTGTTCACTTTACCTTCTTTTTCTTTATTAATTAATACCTGTTTATATATAATCCTAACCCATAAAAATGGGGGTGCAAAGATATGGATTATTTTTTGAATCTTCCAAATTTTTTGAAAAAGCATTGAACATATCCGATAATCGGTAATGCCTTTTTTATGCTTTCGGCGGCTCGATTGGAGGCTCTTCGTCTACTGTTTTGCCATTTTTGCGACGTGTCGCACGGGCTTTCAACTGTTGATTGTAATATGCATTCAATTGCGTCAATTCCTTGATTAGCGGCTTGTAGTCAATGCTTTCATTGGCGAAGGCACAATACTGTCCTCATTTTTTAATAAAACCCTTATTCTTGCGAGTTTAATTTGCTGTAATTATAAAAATAAATTTGTACTGACTTTCTTTCACATTATAGCCCGATTTATAAGCTATGGGGGCTGCTTTTACCATATAAATACTGCATGGGATATTTTCTAACAGGGTTCCTGTACCGAGCGCCCATAAAAATTGTTCCTTGAAAAGCGAGTTTCCCATATCACTGGTAGCAGACTGCCATGATGCGAGCAAATCCCATACATCCTGAATATCTGTATCATCATTCCTGTATTCATAGATCCAACATGATTGTGAACTTACTTTTAATTGCACACTTTGATTATTTGTTTTCACACGCATATATGTATTCATCCGTGTATGCTTAAAAAACTCCTCCGGATTTTCAGGATATACTACTGAACAATTCATCAGACTGTCTTTCACATTTGTAACGGTAAATTTGAGCGTCTGATCGCTGTAATGCCATTCTTTTTCTTCACCATATTTCAGTTCAAAAACATCTATCACCTGATCAATGGAAGAAGGAAGAACTCCGGGAATGACAGTCACAACCGTATCGTTAGGTTCTTCTTTCTCTTTTTCATTATCTGCACATCCTGTGCTCATAATAAAAAGAGACACTACAATCATACACAGTGTTCCAGCTGTGCCTTTCCAAACGGCAGCCAGCGCCTTGCTGGAAAGAATTTTATTAACTTTATTCATTGAATGTATATTTAAATTTTTAACCCACAAAACGATAATCAACTTTTTCATAATTATTTTTTCTTTTTTAAAACGGTTAATATATAATCAAAATAAGCTACTGTCGCAATTCCACCTTTTGGAATGCAGGCTTGGTATGTTATTCCTTCAAAATAAATTTTGCAGCCGTTTACGGGAATAGTCCATGCTTTGGCAAAATCAGGATAGTTACAGATTTCGCAAATGTTACGCATATTGACCTCTCCTATAGTAAGGCTTGCCATACCTGTTTTACTGTCAAAAACTACCCAATTCACAACATGTCCCTGATTGAGTTCGTTCCTTATTTGGAAAACCATGTCATCCGGAATGGAATCTCTAAACAAATAGGC
>JAISDR010000289.1 GCA_031264645.1 Prevotellaceae bacterium
TTATTGCCTCGGGAGTTTTGCCTTCCGACAAATTCATTTTGCCGCTTTCGGCGTCCCAGTATTCTATAAAAGATGAAATATCCGGTATTTCATTGTTCGAGAACGAAATCAGCGTATCGTGCAGTTCCTGTATGTAAGGTATTTCGATAGGATCCTTGCCCAAATCGAAGGTTCTGATCAGGCGCTCGAATACCTCCGGCAATGACAGGGAAGTCAGTACCGAAAGCTGTTTTTTAACGTCGCTGTCCAAAACTCCCGAACTGTCCCATTTGAAGTCGGGTTTATCTTTGTTCAGGAAATAGTTTATCAGTGCGTTATTTACCTTATCGTCAGGATTAAGGGCGGCTTTCATGAGCGAGATTATAAACTTTACGGTCGCCGATTTATTTACAAGCAGGGCGTCCTGATATACAATATCGAAACAGTGTTTGGTATCGGAGTCCGCATAATTCAGGAGACAGTCGCTCACCTTCCGTCCGTAGTTGGCGTCCCGCACCAGAATGGCTATATCCCTTGCCCTATAGCCTCTGTCCTGCATGTCGGCAATAAGTTTGGGCAGCTGCTCCAGTATTTTGTCGTCCGCCTTTGCATCGTTTTCCTTTATTATCAGGGACAGGGAAACATATCCGCCTTTATCCATGTTGTTTTCGGAAATTTTTTGCTTGACGTTCCTGTATGCGGAACTCAGCGCTTTTACCCCGGTATCGGACCTTAAGGACGGATAAAAAGCCTGCTCGAGATAAGCCGGCAAAGCGGAAAACAGAGCATTGTTGAACTCAATCACCTTTGGAAAACTCCGCCAGTTTGTATCTAAATTCTTCTCCCTGACGGTAAAATTGCTGAAATCACTGAATATTTTGTGGGCAAGTATGCGCCAGTCGCCGTTTCTCCAGCGATATATCGACTGTTTTACGTCGCCCACGACCAGAGAACTTCGTCCTTCGGACAGGCTGTTTTTCAGCAGGGGCTTGAAATTCCGCCACTGTGCTTCCGAAGTGTCCTGAAATTCGTCGATCATGAAAATGCCATAGCGCGAGCCTGTCCTTTCGTAGATAAACGGGGCGTCGCTTTCGTTTATCAGTTTACCCAGCAAACGAGTGGTTTCGCTGATGGGCATAAGGTTTTCGTCGTTTGCCGTTTCGCGTATATTCGCTTCCATTTCTGCAAAAAAGCCCAAATGTACCATGGCTTTTTTTATACAGGCGGCAGTGAAATACCGGCGATAGTTCTCTTTGTGATATTCTGCAGCGCTTCTCAAAAGATAGTTTAACTGTCCGGATATTTGCTGAATACCGGCTTTCACAATTCCCGAAACTGTTTTCCCGCACCATGCGGCGTCATCGTCATCATCCTTTTCGAACTGTTCCTCAACCGCTTTTGCAGGAAGACTGTAGTCGCCCTTTTTCAGTTTATAGAAATAGTTTATCGCTCCGTTTTCGCCCTTAAAGAAATCGGATTTACTCAATTCGTTGTCCGCAATAAGGGAAATTGCGCTACCGGCAAACGCGTTGAGTTTCTTTTCGAAATCATCCATTATCTTCTTCAGTTCCAAACTAAAACCGGACATGAAAGCTGCGTCTCTGATTTTTGTATGGAATTGCCTGTCAAACTCGTGGAACTGTTCTTTCAGAATCTCGTATCCTTTGCTTTGAAGCGATTTGCGAATATCCCAGCTGTGTCCCTTTTCCATCTGTTCGTCGATGACGTCCGATATGTGACGGTATAAAAAATCGTTTCTGCGGATATTAAGCATCATACGGTCAATAGCTTCTCCGATCAGACGATCCCGGTCAAGCTCGAGCCTGAAACCCGGACGCAAGCCCGCCTCTCTTACAAAAGCATGAATAACCTTTTGAAAAAACTTGTCGATGGTCGATATCGAAAAGCTGGAGTAGTTATGCAGAATTGACTGCTGAACCCTTGTCGCCCTGTCTTTCAAAGTCTGCCTGTCGATATTCAATTCGCGGCATATCGGATCGGCAATTTTGTTTTCCCTGCCGTTAGCGATATCGTTCAATGTCTTGATAATTCTGATTTTCATTTCGTCTGTAGCTTTGTTTGTGAAAGTTACAGCAAGAATTTCGCGGAACTTGTTTGCATTGTATCCGTTGGAAAGCGCCTGTTTCAGATACTCCAGCGTCAGGGTATGTGTTTTTCCCGAACCGGCAGAAGCGCTGTACACTGTCAGCTCGCTGGGTATCGGAGAAAAATCGGATTTGGACGGGTTTCCAAACAGTTCCAGTTGAATTGGCTTACTCATGATTTTCGGGAATTATTCAGTTTCGGAATTTTGGGAATATCTTTCTGGAATCATGCGCTTGTGTTCGTCCAGCATCATCTTGTGCAGCATGTCCGACAGGTCGCGCATTTTGAGGGACGCAACCGTTTCGGCGCTTATTTCGGGCAAAACATGCAGCCGCGCCGTCGCACGTCCCCCGAAAAATATTTCCCCCGGCGGCAAAATATCTCTTGTCCCTTCTATAACTACCGGCAAAATGGGGAGTTTATTCAATTTTGCAACCATAAAGGCTCCTTCCTTGAATCCGTGAATCCTGCCGTCGGCAGAACGCGTTCCTTCGGGGAAGATTGAAATGCTGCAAGCCCTGGAAATCCATTCGCCGGCTTTTTTCAGCATCTCCTTGGCGCTCTGGGTCGTTCCGCGATTTATCATGATATCGCCGTGAAGCTTCAAGAGCCAGCCTACAAACGGCATTTTAAACACTTCCTTCTTGGATACCCACTTGAATACCAGCGGAATTTTGTACATCAGACAAATGTCCACCATCGACTGGTGATTGCTGACTATTACATACGATTTTTTCGGGTCGATATTCGCATTGCATACATATACAATCTTCCACAAGGGATTGAGCCACAGATAATGCAGCCCCCAATACAGTGAAAATGCATGTATGACTTTCCGTTTGGGATCAAAGGGATACGTTACTGCAAAGACAATAAGGTTTATTATCATCAAAATGACGGCGTCGCACAACAGCAGGGGCCAGAATACAATGTTACAGATATACTTGCTAATAATTTTCATACTGAAATTTTTATTCGTTCCACAAATGTAAAATTCTTTTAAATTGTCGCGCAAAAGTAAGGATTATT
>JAISDR010000021.1 GCA_031264645.1 Prevotellaceae bacterium
AGTTATCCTTGCTTTGTTACTGTTTACCGCAAATTTGCAGGCGCAGAAACAGCTTCTTTCGCACGAGCAGATTTTCAGTTTACAGCAGTCGAACAATTCCGTTGAAGTTATGAAATGGATTGACGACAATTCATTTATCGCTTCTGCACGGGCAGGAAAAAGAGCTTCCCTGGTCAGGATAAAAAATAAGGAGCAAATACAGCTAAGCGAGAGCGAACTGTCGAAATATTTTCCGGCGTCGGTTAACAGGCTTGAGCTGAAATCGGGAGTCATTAACTACGACGGCGAGGCAATCGTGTCGGGGGACAATAAAAATCCCGTTTTCTCGCCCGACAGCATGTATATCGCATACACAAGAGACAACGACCTGTATGCCGTCCGCATATCGGACAAAAAGGAATTTCGCCTGACGCATGACGGCAGCGACGTGATTCTGAACGGCTATGCTTCATGGGCATATATGGAGGAGATTTTGGGAAGATGGACTAATCACAGGGCATTCTGGTGGTCGCCCGACAGCAAAACAATCGCTTTTTTCCGTACCGACGACTCGAAAGTGCCGCTCTTTTCGATAACCGACAGTCATGGATTGCACGGCTATATCGAAACAATGAGATATCCGAAATCGGGAGACAACAATCCCGAAGTAAAGATCGGATTCGTCGAGCCTGAAGGGAAAAACGGTACCGTCTGGGCTGATTTCGATATGGAAGACCAGTATTTCGGTCAGCCGCTATGGACGCCTTCGGGAAAAAACATCTGGATACAGTGGATAAACAGAGGTCAGGACAATTACAAACTGTTTGACGTCGACGTCCATACAGGCAGGAAAAACGAAATATACAGCGAATCCCAGAAAACATGGATAGATATTGATAAAGGCGACCGCGTCAATTTTCTGCCAAGCGGCAAGGGGGCGATAATTATGAGCGACAAAAGCGGTTACAATCATTTGTACCTTCATTCGATGGACGGCGCGCTTGTCAATCAAATCACTCAGGGCGACTTTACCGTACTGAACATAAACAGAATCGACGAGAAAAACAGGACAGTGTATTTCACCTGTTTCAAGGACAATATCGGATGTACGGACTTTTATAAAGTATCGTTTAACGGTAAAAACCTGCAGCGCCTGTCCTTTGGCAATTATACTCACAGAATATCGCTCTCGCCCGACGCCAAACATTTTGTAAGCGTATATTCGAATGCCGCGACTGCGCCGGTAACGGCTCTGTACGACACAAAGGGAAAGCCCGTCATGGAACTCGGCAACTCGCGAAACGAAGAAAACGAGATATACGAATGGGCTAAAACAGATTTCATTACAGTCAAAAGCGACGACGGCAAGTACGATTTGCCGATGCGCGTAACTTTCCCCGTGAAGATGGAAAAGGGCAGGAAATATCCCGTGCTGATACATGTTTACGGAGGACCTTCCGCGGTTAACGTATGGCAGGGATGGTCAAGCGGTTCGATGTCCAACTGGTATGCATACGAAGGCTTGATTCAGGTTTCCCTGGATCATCGCGGAAGCCTGCATTTCGGGAAAAAGGGACAGGACGAGATGCACCGGAATCTGGGGAAAGTCGAAGTCATGGATTATTCGACCTGCGTGAAATGGCTGATCGAAAATGCCCAGGCTGATCCTGAACGGGTTTGTATCAATGGATTCAGCTATGGCGGATATATAACCTGCTATTCCCTTGTGTGTGCGCCGGATGTATTCACGCACGGCATTGCGGGAGGAAGCGTTACCGACTGGATGCTCTACGACGCTCCGTATACCGAGAGATTTATGGATCATCCGAAAGAAAATCCCGAAGGATACAGGCAGTCCTCGGTAATCACTCATGCCGGCAATCTGAAGGGGAAACTGCTTCTCACTCACGGACTGACAGACGAGAATGTTCATGTCCAGAATACTTTCCAGCTTGTGAGCGAACTGGAAGACAGGAACAGGTATTTCGATCTTGTTGTTTATCCGTCCAGCCGGCATGGCTACGGGGGCGCAAAGTCGCAGCATTTCAGAAATCTGCAGATAAAATTCATTTATAAACATCTGTTGAGGAAGCCTGTTCCGGACAAACTGAAAAAGGAAATGTCAATTGAATAGCAAACCGGTAAATTAATGAGTAAATATATTAAAATCAATCCAGCCGACAATGTGGCGGTAGCCGTTGAAAACCTGTGCGCAGGCGAACATCTGGATATTGATAATGAAACGATTGTATTGCAGGAAAATATTCCGGCAGGACACAAAATCGCGTTGCGTCCCTTTGCTCCGGGCGACAATATTTTCAAGTACGGACTGCCGATAGGTCATGCCTCCGAACTCATCGGGCGGGGGACTTTGATTGACGGGAGAAATATCAAGACCAGTCTCGAAGGCATACTCGACTATTCGTACAGTCCCTCGCCCGCGCCGGTCTTGAAGTCCGAAAAGCAGTTAACATTCAATGGATATCGCCGCAGAAACGGAGACGCCGGTATCCGTAACGAAATATGGATCATCCCGACGGTGGGCTGCGTCAATGGAATCGTAAACGAACTTGCGAAGTCCATGAACGAAGAAATTGACGGCGGAGTGGACGCCGTCGTTGCTTTTCCGCATAACTACGGATGTTCGCAGCTGGGCGACGATCACGAAAATACGCGCATGATTTTGCGCGACATGGTTCTTCATCCCAATGCCGGCGGAGCGCTGGTTGTCGGCTTGGGCTGCGAAAATAACCAGCCCGAAGCGTTCCGTGAAATGCTGGGCGACTATGATCCCGGCAGGGTGAAGTTTCTTGTTGTCCAGAAAGTGAAGGACGAACACGAGGAAGGAATGAAACTCCTCCGCGAAATATATTCCGAGGCGTCGAAAGACCGCCGTACGGAAACGCCGCTGAGCGAATTGAGGGTTGGCTTGAAATGCGGCGGCTCGGACGGGTTTTCGGGCATCACGGCGAATCCCCTGCTGGGAGCGTTTTCCGATTTCCTCGTATCCCAGGGCGGAACAAGCGTTCTCACCGAAGTGCCGGAGATGTTCGGCGCAGAAACTCTCCTCATGAAAAGATGCCAAAACCGGGAAACGTTTGAGAAAACAGTGCATCTGATCAACAGTTTTAAGCAGTATTTTATTGCGAACAATCAGCCTGTCTACGAAAATCCGTCTCCCGGAAACAAAGCCGGCGGAATTTCAACGCTGGAGGAGAAATCTCTCGGCTGTACCCAGAAGTCGGGCTCTTCGGCGGTCATGGACGTGCTGATGTACGGCGAAAGATTGAAAGTTAAGGGCCTGAATCTCTTGAGCGCTCCCGGCAACGACCTTGTCGCAAGCACGGCTCTTGCAGCTTCGGGATGCCAGATGATTCTGTTTACCACCGGACGTGGAACTCCTTTCGGCACGTTCGCGCCTACAGTGAAAATCTCCACAAACAGCCCGCTGTTCGACAATAAGCCCGGATGGATAGACTTTAACGCCGGAACTCT
>JAISDR010000081.1 GCA_031264645.1 Prevotellaceae bacterium
ATTATCCGTACAAATATCTTTTAATTTTCATTGTAGAAGTTTTTTCGAAATCGGAAGCGAAAGGCAGCACCACAACTGCCGATATCTGGGAAAAGCGATTCACCTTGGAATTGACGTATGATTGAATTTCCTGTTTCAATTCCTCGACTCTTTTTTCGAGTTCGCGGTAATTCTCTTCGATTTTGTTTTGCAGTTCTTCCTTGAGTTTATTGTATTGCGATTCAAGTTCATCGTAATTGATTTTGACCATTGCGACAAGTTTCCCCTTTTGTTCGACAACCAAAGATTCCTGCACAAACCTGAAATTGTTTATAAGCGATTCGATATCTTCGGGATAAATATTTTCTCCGGAGGCTGTCAGTATCACATTTTTCAGCCGTCCTTTTATAAAAATTCTTCCCGACGAATTAACTTTCACCAAATCTCCCGTTTTAAACCAGCCGTCGGACATTACCGCATCCGTAAGTTCCGGCTCCTTATAGTATCCCTTCATCAGACTTGGACTTTTCACCCATAACTCGCCGATGCCGCAATCGTTTACGTCGTTGATTTTCATATCGACTTCTTCGAGTTTGAATCCTGCCGATCCCGGCTTCACATTGTGAGAAAGCGCGGCAGAAAGAAGCGGAGCGGTTTCCGTCAATCCGTAGCCTATGGCGTATGGAAATTTTGCTTCATACAGGAAGCGTTCGGTATAATAATCCAGTTTTGCCCCTCCTACTCCGAAAAAAACAAGCCGACCACCGAACATCTTGTACAGTTTTTTCCCGGCAATGCGATGCAATATCTTTCTTCCCACAATTGTTTTATATAAATACCGTGTAATCACGTTTTTGTTAAACTGTGCAAGAACATTGTTTTTGTATATTTTTTCGGAAATCAGGGGAACGGTAAGTATGTGAGTCGGTTGTATTTTCTTTACAGCCGGCAGCAATATGGCTGGCGTCGGCGGTTTTTCCAGATAAAAGACGCTTGAACCGCCAAAAACCGGCAACAAAAATCCGAGACTGCCTTCATACGCATGTGGAAGAGGTAAAATCGACAGAAAAACGCTGTTTTCGTCTACAGGCTGAATCTTCATCGTCATTTTCACCTGCTCGATAAGATTATGATGCGTCAGGACAACTCCCTTGGATTTCCCCGTAGTACCCGACGTATATACTATGCTCGCAACATCATCGGGAAGGACTTCCTTTTCAGCGCCTTTCGCAACATTTGCTTCATTCCTGTTTTCGTACACCGAAAAAGTATCGACGTCGAACCTGAGTTTCAGTTCAGGCAAATTTATGGCGTCAACTTTGGATTTCAAGCGTTTAGTTACAAACAATGCTTTGCTTTCGGAATGATTAAGGATATTTTCAAGCTCTGTGGATGAAAAATCCGGTAAGAGGGGAACTGCAATCGCTCCCATGGATACGATGGCAAAATATATCACACTGTATTTCGGTGTATTATGCGTATATATTGCAACTTTATCACCATATCCTATTCCCAGGGAAATTAAATCTTTACGCAAGCTTTTCACCTGTTCGCCAAATTCCCCGTATGAAACAGGCGCGCCCCCGACAAAAGCATTCATCATTTTTGAAGCATATTTTTCCGACGAATACTCCAGTAAATCCTTTAACGTTTTTATCCTTTCTCTTTCGTTTATTTTCATAACTTCATTAATATCGTTTTAATAAAACTTCGATTATATGACGTTGTTCCTACAAAATAGTTTATCCAATTAACACATTTTAAGAACAAGTATGCCAACGTTTTATACATAATAAAAACTATTTCATTTATCAATCAGTCATACTTATTCAGATGACAAAAGTAGGAAAAACATTTTACAATCCGGTTATTTTTATAAAAAAACAAGCTGAACGCTGCTGTTGTCGAAAGTATCACGGACATCCTTTTTGCTTCCTGTCGTTAAAAACAGTTAAATTTTCCATAAAAACTTAAAAAAATGCTGTTCATCCATTCCGGAAAGGCAATATGAACTAAATTTTGTTACAATTCTGTCATTTTTTTAATACATTATGTAATCGGCTAAAAACATAGAGTTTATCCCGAAATAAATGGGGAAATATTCGAGCATTTGAAATAAAAACAGTAATTTTTTCCCATTTTATTATGAAATGTTAAAAATTTATCTACCTTTGCGGCGACAAAATGTGAGATTTTATTTTTGCGGATAAAAAATGATATGATACAAATATAAGTAGTGGAGTGTATCCCTTCGGAAAACTCAATATTATTTGCTTCAAACTTTAAACAATTCCTCTAACATTCCACTACTTTTTTTTTAATTTCGGAGGAGAATGAACTTTTAACTTGCGTCTGTGTTTTCATGTAAAATTATAAATTATATAAATTATATTACACAATGTTCGTAAAAAAATTATTACTTATAATAAGTCTGTGTTTTTCAATACAGGTTTATTCTCAGGTTGATACTGCAAAACTCAACAGGGCGTATGACCGACTGATGAAAGATACCGCATCACATGCATTTCAGATGGAATTTTTCATGGCCTTTCCCGTAACTTTTATGCAATATTATCAAACATACATGTCTCCGGGTCCCAATTATAATGTTGCAGAAAAACACGTATCTGCTTTTCGCAAACTTACTGCGGTTCCAAAGGCGTCATACTGTGATAGACTGATAAGATTATCAATAGCCGGGAAATGGGATGCTGATGCTGTTAATGATCTAAAACGTTTAATACATGAATATACCGTCAAAAATCCTGAAACTGTATTGGACTGTTTATCTAAATACTCCCGGGGCTATCAGTTGCGTTTCTGGCAGTTTTACTGGACATCGCTTAATGCTACGCACGAATATCTGGACGAATATAATAAATTAAGGACAATAATTTTTCCTGTGAGTCCGGAACAAACGGGAATTATGGATATTGCTTTTGAATTTGCATGGAAAGAAATATTTACTCCGGATGTGATTTTTTAGTAATTTAATGCTATTGTTACTTTTGACAGGGATGAAACAATGTTTCTGGCTTCGGTTGCCGTACTCGTATTCAAGCAGCACAGATTTTAACAGACAGATGATGACGATTGTTGTTATGTCCTGACTTTTCGTCATTTCGCTCTTATACAGTTTAGTCTTTCTCCTGCATCATGGCCGATTTGTAATTCCCGTCAGGTACAATGTCAGTTCGTGTATGGAAGAGAAATCCTTTTCCGTATTTTCGCGTTTACAGATAAACTTGCTGTTTCTCGCTTCGACGAATATTTCCGCGTTTGCCGACACTTTGAATCCGATGCGGTTGAAAGCCCTGTTCAGCCAAAACGCGGTATTGGGGTCTTCGCAAAGGAGCGATATTTCTCCCGACAGACTTATTCCGGCGTCGACGATTCCCGTTTCATAGTCAAAAGATAGTCCCGAATCTTTAAATATCGCTTCGAAGCCGCGGTTCAGAGCGAAATCTTCGGGAGCGCCCTGTTCAAGATTTTCCGCCGTCATTATCCACAGCATGTCAGCCAGACGCATGGCGATATCCAGGTCATGGGCGGACAGTATCACGGTTTTCCTTTCGTTCCATGCCAGATTTCTGAGCAGCAGCAGTATTTCGAGCTTGTTTGGAAGATCGAGGAAGGCGACAGGTTCGTCAAGAATAAT